>CAZBLL010000033.1:0-11332 GCA_964492625.1 uncultured Synergistaceae bacterium | reverse complement strand
GATGCGGCGTTACGTCGCATGAGACCTTTACCCCTTCTTTCAGGGCGTTTTCTATCATTCTCATGGAACCGGCCGTACTTACATGAGTGAGATGCACCGGAACACCCGTTTCCGCAGCCAGCGCTATGCAACGCGCCACATGGCTGGACTCAGCCGAGGCCGGCCAGCCCTTCAGTCCTGTGACCGCAGAACAGGCGCCTTCGTTCACCTGGGCGCCCTCAGTAAGGGTTTTTTCCTCGGGGTGTTCCATAAGCCTCACGTTGCACATCCCGGAATACCGCAGCGCGAGCCTGAAAATATTCGCGTTGGTCACAGGCGAGCCGTCGTCTGTAAAGAGAACTGCGCCCTCGTCGGCCATCTTGCGCATCTCACAAAGCGTCTCGCCCCTGCGACCGTTCGTTATGCAGCCTGCGGGCAACACTCTTGCGCCCCTTGCCCTCTGAGATTTGTCTATGACATAACGAACCAGCGATGGGGAATCTACGGGCGGGTCGGTGTTAGGCATTGCCACTATCGTGGTGAAACCTCCCGCCGCCCCCGCAAGTGAACCCGTAAGTATATCCTCTCGCCATTCCTGCCCCGGGTCTCTCAGGTGACAGTGTATGTCTATAAATCCGGGACAAACCGTTTTTCCCTCAAGGTCAACGACCGTTGAGTCCTTCCAGGATTTCCCCGTTTTGCATATTTTGCTGATGCGCGCGTCCTCCAGAACCAGATCGTGGGGTCCTTCCAGAAAGGTTTCGCCGTCAAACACACTGGCTCCACGCAACACGGTCGGTTGTGTCATTGATGTGAACCTCCAAGGCAGACATAAAGTAAGGCCATACGAACGGCCACGCCGCTACGGACCTGACCCAGTATGAGGCTTTCCGGGGCGTCGGCGATGCTGCTGGCTATTTCGGCCCCCCTGTTGATGGGCCCGGGGTGCATAACCATAACACCCTGCGGCGCCTTCTCCATCAGTTCGTCGTGCGCTCCGTAATATCGATGATATTCATCGATCGAGGGAAACATGCCCTGCTCCTGTCTTTCTTTCTGTATCCTGAGAAGATACAGGATATCGGCGTTCGCCGCGGCCGCGAACGGATCGGGTTCGTAAGCGGCGCCGAGTTGCCCGTGGTCCAACGGCATCAAGGTAGGCGGGCCCGAAATGGTCACCTCGGCGCCCATGGCTCTAAAACCCCGTATTCCGCTTCTTACAACCCTGCTGTGCAGAACATCGCCTATAAACGCAACCCTTTTGTTTTCGAGGGACCCAAGCTTTTTTCTGGCGGTGTAAAGGTCAAGAAGCGCCTGAGTAGGGTGAGCGTGAGCGCCGTCGCCCGCGTTGAACACAGAGCTCTTTTTCATTTTTCGCGAAAGATACTCGGCGGCTCCAACGGCGCCGTGCCTTATGACCACCGCGTCCGCTCCCATGGCCTCAAGAGTCCAGGCCGTATCGCGAAGCGTTTCTCCCTTGCTGGTGCTGGACCCCGAAGCCGACCAGTTCAGAACGTCCGCGCTCAGCAGTTTTTCGGCAAGCTCAAACGAGACCTTGGTTCTGGTCGATGGTTCAAAGAACAGATTGACTATAAGCTTGCCTCTGAGTGCGGGTACCTTTTTGATGGGCCGGTCGAGAAGTTCCTCCATTCCCGAAGCCTGATCTAGAACATGCTCTATTTCGGGCCTGCTCCATGTGTCTATATCAAGAACGCCCGTGTGTCTCCACTCCATTTCAGGCATCCTCCATCTCGCATATAACTACCTCGTCCCTGCCGTCCAGCTCGCTCACACGTACCTCTATAACTTCGTTTCGCGAGGTGGGAACGGCTTTTCCCATGTAATCCGCGTGGATGGGAAGCTCCTTGTGACCTCGGTCGACAAGCACCGCAAGCTGTACCATATCGGGTCTTCCAAGGTCCATCAATGCGTCGAGTGCGGCCCTTATGGTCCTGCCTGTAAAAAGTACATCGTCTACAAGAACAATTCTGCTGTTCGTTACATCAACTGGAATGGATGTACTGTGGACTACAGGCTGGTCGTGAAGAAGCGTAAGATCGTCGCGATAGAGCGTGATGTCCAGAACGCCTGACGGAACCTTTACGTTCTCAAGACCGTGAAGGTATTCCCGCAAACGCGAAGCCAGATAAACGCCTCTCCTCTGTATCCCAACGAGAATAACCCTTTCGAGCCCCCGGTTTTTCTCAAGGATCTCATGCGCCATCCTGTTGAGGACCCTTTCCATATCTTCCGCCGTCATAACTACGGCTTTTTCCTTCAGCATCAGACCGCCCCTCCCATTAAAAAAAAGAGAGGAACCCCGTACATAATACGGCGATTCCTCTCAGTTTAAGAACCTGCATAAAATTCCGGCCGATATGCTCATCCGCGCCTCCCGCCTGAAATGCAATCTTTTGCGCAAGCAGTATATCAGGCGGCGCAGTTTATTGCAACCGGTTGCATAGTATTGGTCTAGGTTGCCTCTATACTCATCAGGGCCTGGGCCGCGGCCTGTCTTTCCGCTTCCTTTATGGTCCCTCCCCGGCCTTCTCCAAGAACCTGGCCATCCGAACTGACCTGGACAAAGTATCGGGGGGCATGCGGAGGACCCTCCTGTCTTACGGTAAGATATTCCGCTCTCGCGCCCGACGTTTTCTCCTCAAGGAGCTCCTGCAGCGTAGTCTTGGGGTCCTTGGGTACAGGAGAATCACGCCTTATCCTCCCGGCGCAGTAGTCCCTTATGACGGTTCTTACCGGCTGCTCACCAGAATCGATGAAAAGGGCTCCCAGAACAGCCTCAACGGCGTTGGAACAAATCGAAGGGGTTTCGGCCCCGCCGCTTTTTCTCAGCCCCTTGCCCACTTTCAGCATATGGGGTATCCCCAGCTCTCTGCCCCATGCATCAAGAGCGCTCTCGCATACAAGGGCCGCTCTGCGGCTGCTCAGGTCCCCCTCGGTGTCATCCGGGAAATGCTCGAACAAACATTCCGAAACGTAAAGCTGCAGTACGGCGTCGCCCAGAAATTCCATTCGCTCATTCGTATACGGAAGTCCGTTTTCGTTGGCGAAGGAGGCGTGTGTAAGAGCCTGCTCAAGCAATTGGGGGTCCGAAAACCGGAACCCGAAAATAGACTCGCCTCCGGTGTTGCTTTCCGGCATCTGCAACGATCCCCCGACTATTCGCACTTCTCCAGAGCCAGAACTCCGTTGTGACCGCCGAATCCAAAGCTGTTGACCAGCACCCGCCTGATATCTTTCTTGAGCGGCTTGCCATCGGGAACCACATTGATATCGCATTTGGGGTCGGGGTTAAAACAGTTTGCCGTGGGGTGAACGATTCCTTCCTGAATAGCCTGGACGGCCGCAATGGCTTCAAGTGCTCCGGCAGCTCCAAGACAGTGACCTATCATCGATTTGGTCGAATGCACAAGCACCGACTTGTTTTTTTCGTTGAAAACGTTATGTATCGCCTGCGCTTCCATATTATCGTTCAGAATGGTCGACGTACCATGTGCGTTGATAAGGTCTACGTCCTCCACGTTCCAGCCCGACTTTCTGATAGCGCGAAGCATGGCCTTTGATGGTCCCTCTCCTTTGGGGTCGGGCGCCGTGATATGGTAGGCGTCGCAGGTAGATCCGACACCTTTCACCTCGGCGTATATTTTGGCTCCCCGCTTTTTGGCGTGTTCAAGCTCCTCGAAAATCAGGACTCCCGCGCCTTCTCCCATAACAAAACCGTCTCTGTCGGTGTCAAACGGCCTTGAAGCATGCTCCGGATCATCGTTCCTGGTGGAAAGAGCCTTCATTGCGCCGAAACCGGCCACAGCCACCGGAGTAAGAGCAGCTTCGCTTCCTCCCGCCAGAATAATATCGGCGTCGCCTCTCTGTATTGTGTAGAAAGCCTCACCCATGGTGTGGGTCGCCGTGGCGCAGGCAGTAACAACACAGATATTCGGACCCTTGGCCCCGCACCTTATGGCGACGTAGGCCGCAGGCATGTTGCTCAGCATCATAGGAACACAGAACGGTCCCACCCGCGAGGGTCCTTTTTCGAGAAGCACTTTGATGCCCTCGTAGTTTGTGGAAATGCCCCCCTCGCCGCTGCCGATAAAAACCCCGAACATGTCGGGATCGAGCGACTCGCAATCGAGAGATCCGTCTTCCACGGCGTACTGGGCGGCCGCCACGGCAAACTGGATCACTCTGTCGGCCCTGCGGGCTTCCTTCCTGTCCATCCAGCGCTCGGGTGAAAAACCGGAGACTTCGGCCGCAACTCTGGAAGAAAAGTCCGATGGGTCGAACAGCGTTATCGGCCCTACGCCATTAACACCCTGTTCAAGGGCGTTCCAGTAGGATTCCCTGCCTTCAGCGATCGGGCTTACAACACCCAACCCGGTTACAACTACCCTTCTCACGCCGGTTCACTCCTTTGATACCGGAATCGATTCCCATAGACGGTCGCCCGCAACGAGAACCGGGCGGGAGAAAACCCCCGCCCCAGAATCCAGGTACGATATTATTCTTCAACTCCAAGTTTGCCCTTGATGTACTCCATCGCTTCTCCGACAGTGGTAAGTTTCTCTGCATCCTCGTCGGGGATCTCGATATCGAACTCTTCTTCGATTCCCATGATAAGTTCGACAATGTCGAGGGAATCCGCGCCGAGATCCTCCACAAAGGAGGCCTCCGGTTTGATCTGCTCTTCCTCGACATCAAGTCGATCCATAACGATCTCCTTCAGGCGGGCGGTGATCTCTTCCATCTTCATCTCCTTCACCTCCTTCCAGGAAAACTTCCTAGACCATGGTCATGCCGCCGTCTACGGCGACAACCTGTCCAGTGATGTATGACGCCTCCTCGGAGACAAGGAAAGCCGCAAGGTTCGCTATATCTTCCGGTTTCCCGATTCTGCCGAGTGGAATCTGCCCAAGCATCTGTTCCTTCAGATTGTCGTTCAGCGATTCTGTCATATCCGTATCGATGAAACCCGGGGCAATTGCGTTAGCGGTAATGTTGCGCGATCCGAACTCTCGCGCCACGCTTTTTGTAAAGCCTATAATACCGGCTTTTGCGGCCGAATAGTTGCACTGGCCCGGGTTGCCTATAAGCCCGATGACCGAACTGATGCTTACGATCCGGCCCCACCGGGCGCGGGCCATCTGTTTTACAGCCTGTCGCGTCGCAAGAAAAACAGATTCCAGGTTGGTTCGAATAACGCTTTCCCAGTCGGAATCCTTCATCCTCATGAGGAGCCCGTCTCTTGTGATCCCGGCGTTGTTAACCAGAACCTCAACGGGACCAAGCGATTTGTCTATGGCGTCGAACAGCCCCGAGACCTCGTCGGCCGAAGAAACATCCGCCTGGAAAGCCTCGGCGCGGACGCCCATCTCTGTTGCCGTTTTTACCACTTCGGCTGCCGCTGCCGAAGACGAACGATAGTTGACTGCAACAGTATACCCCCGGGAAGCCAGACCAAGCGCTATTGCTCTTCCTATGCCCTTGCCGCTCCCCGTCACCAACGCTACTCTGGATACCTGATTCATCTTATTGTCCCCCCTCGACAAAATCAATGACCTGATCAAGACCATCCGGCGAATTCAGTGAAAGGCAAGCCGCTTCCGGCCATATCCTGCGGATGAGGCCCGAGAGAACGGCTCCTGGTCCAACCTCCACAAAGCCGGACACTCCCTTGTTCTTCATCACGTCCACGGAATCGGCCCACAGCACGGGCATGAACGTCTGATCGTAAAGAGACTGCTGAATATTTTCGACAGTTTCCTCCGGTTCAGCCGACACGTTCGCCACAAGGGGCCATCTGGGCGCGTTCCACTCACAGTCCATGAACGCCTGCCGCAGTTTATCGGCCACAGGACGCATCAGGCTGCTGTGAAAGGGTGCGCTCACATTAAGCGGCAGAGCTCTTCGGGCGCCGCGTTCCCTGGCAAGGACCATTGCCCTTTCCACTGCTTCGACCTCTCCCGAAATAACGGTCTGGGCGGGAGCGTTGAAATTGGCGGCCTGGCAAACCCCAAGCGCCGAAGCCTCACTGCATATTGCCGTCACAGCCTGCCTGTCTATTCCCATAATGGCGGCCATGGAGCCTTCGCCTATGGGAACGGCTTCCTGCATCAGCCGCCCTCTCAGGTTGACCAGCCTCACGCCGTCCTCAAGCGTAAGCGTTCCGGCCGCTACCAGGGCTGTGTACTCGCCCAGGCTGTGCCCCGCCACAAAACGCGGCTTAAGCGACAGCTTCTTTTCATTTTCGAGGACCGAGAAAACCGCCATGCTCGTAGCCAGTATCGCTGGCTGGGCGTACTCGGTCTTTTTCAATTCCTCATCAGGGCCTTCAAGGATGATACGGCTAAGGGAAAACCCAAGCGCTTCGTCGGACCTGTCAAAGACTTCCGCAGCCGACGGATAACGTTCTATGAATCCCTTTCCCATCCCTACGGTCTGTGCTCCCTGGCCCGGGAAAACTATGGCGTAGGTCATTTCATTCACCTCTGAATCATTCAAAGAGATTCCGGTTCACTCTTTCTCGTACTGACTCCGCGCCGGAAAAGAGATCGGTAATAATGGCTCTGGCCGGCTCTATCCGAGCGACCATCCCGGCCGACTGTCCGGCCATTACGGAACCATATTCGATGTCGCCGTCCACAACGGCCGATCTGAGTTTGCCTGCTCCCAGTTGTTCCACTTCCTCAACCGATGCGTTTCTTTTCTCCAGCTCTTCAAACTGCCTGGTGAGTTTGTTGTGGATGCACCGAACAGGATGCCCTGTAGAGCGGCCGGTAACAATAGTACTGCGGTCCCTGGCCTTTATAATCTCTTCCTTGTAGGACTTATGGGCGTTGGACTCCGTCGCGCACACGAACCTGGTTCCCACCTGTACACCTTCGGCGCCCAAAGCAAAGGCGGCTACTACTCCCCTGCTGTCCACAACGCCTCCCGCCGCTATAACGGGAATATCTATGCTGTCGGCTATCTGCGGAACCAGTGTCATGGTAGTGCTTTCACCTATATGTCCCCCTGCTTCCATTCCTTCCGCCACTACCGCGTCCGCTCCCTGGCGTTCCACCCTGCGGGCGTGCGCTACGGAGGCGACTACGGGAATAACGATGGTTCCAAGGGGTTTCAGTCGTTCTATAACCTTTCCGGGAGTCCCGGCGCCTGTCGTAACTACGGGAACCCGTTCCCGGGCAACTACGTCGAGCGCGTCTTCGGCCGTAGGAGAAAGAAGCATTATATTCACTCCGAAAGGCTTGTCCGTTATAGCCCTGGCCTTTTGTATCTGCTCTCTCAGCAGTTCAGCGGGCATGCTCCCGGCAGCTATCACTCCAAGGCCTCCGCCGTTGCTAACGGCTCCGGCAAGATCCGCGTCAGCCACCCAGGCCATACCGCCCTGAAAAACCGGGTACTCGATTCCAAGAAGTTTCCTGACCCTGTTGTTCCCAAGCATAGCAACCACCTCAGATCTGGAAAATCACGGCGCCGTACGTCATGCCTGCACCGAAGCTAGTGATCATAACCTTGTCTCCTTTTGATATGACGCCCTTCTCGATACCTTCGTTGAGGGCCAGAAACACCGAAGCGGCTGACGTGTTTCCATATTTCTGAAGGTTGACTACCGCCTTGTCCGGCGACACCTTGAGCCGTCTTAGAACACCGTCCACGATACGCAGGTTGGCCTGATGGAATATCCAGTTGTCGATATCCTCAACTTCCAGGCCGGCTTCCGCGCAAACGTTCCGTAGAAAGGGCGGCAGCACCTTGTTGACGAACTTGAAGACCTCGTTGCCCTTCATCTGTACGAAATGCATGCCTTCCTTCAGGGTCTCGGGGCTCGCCGGCATTTCGGAGCCTCCCGCGGGAAGGGTTATATAGTCGTGGGCGTCGCCCTGGGCTCTGAGTTCCGCACCCAGGAACGCGTTGACGGAACCCTGCTCCCCCGCGCCAAGAACCACGGCGCCCGCCCCGTCCCCGAACAAAACACAGGTGTTTCGGTCGTTCCAGTCTATCAGTCTCGAAAGCACCTCGGCCCCTATGACCAGGACCTTTTTCCAAAGGCCGGAGGCTATGCCCGACGAGGCCAGCACCAGCGCGTAGACACACCCGGTACAGCCCGCCTGTATATCACAGGCTCCGGCGCGCTCCGGGCCGGTAATACCCTGGACCCTGGGGCCGACCCCCGGGAAAATGGTATCCGGCGAATTCGTACCCACCAGAATCATATCCAGTTCCTCGGGCTTTACGCCGGCTTTTTCCAGCGCCGCCATTCCGGCTCTGGCCGCAAGCGTACTGGTGTGTTCGTCGCTTGAGGCTATGTGCCTTTCCTTGATTCCGGTCCTTTCGGTGATCCACTGATCGCTCGTTTCAACCATTTTCTCCAGATCCTGGTTGGTCAAAACCTTCTCGGGCGCAAACGCGCCGGTTCCCAGAACAGTAACGGGGACACTGAATTTAACTGCCACTCTGGATCCCTCCCTCAGCGAGTTCTTCGATTATCGATCCCACGCCGTTAAGACTGACAAAATTGTGAGCCACTCTGAGAGCACTCTGGATGGCCGGGGCCCTGGATCTTCCGTGGGCCTTTATAACTGCGCCCCTGACACCCAGCAGTGGTGTGCCTCCCATTCTCTCGTAGTTGAACCGCCCCCACATTTTCTTAAGCATCGGAAGGATAAAAACCATCCCCATTTTGGGAAGAACACTGTTGTTGAGTTCCTCCCTGAAAAGGGAAAATATCGCCTCTCCGGTTCCTTCGATAAATTTCAGGAGAATGTTGCCGGCGAGCCCCTCGCAAACTACTACATGAGAAACTCCAAAGGGTATATCGCATCCCTCCACGTTTCCCACAAAGTTTACAGGAGAATTTTTCAGGATGTCCCTTGCGCTCTGAATCAGTTCATCGCCCTTTGCGTCCTCGCCGCCGTTCGACAAAAGAGCTATGCTGGGTTCTTTGACGTCAAGTATCTTCCTCATGTACACATCGCCCATAAGGCCGAACTGGTACAGATTCAGGGGCTTGCACCTGACAGTCGCTCCTACGTCTATAAGCATGCTGACCCGCTGCAAGGCAGGGAGAGGCACCCCGAGACCCGGTCTGTCGATACCGGCTATCCGGCCTACCAGAAGAACGCCTCCCGCAACGATGGCGCCGGTGCTCCCGGCCGAAACACACCCACCGGCTTCGCCGCTGTGAACCATGTTCATGGCTATCCCCAGGCTGGAACGTCTCTTTTTGCGAATCGCCACCGCCGGAGGCTCATCCATAAGGATGCGTTCCTCGGTGTGCACTATATGAAGACGTGAACGAATGCTCTTTTCCGCTTTTTCAATAACGGGCTCTATCGAAGGACCGTCTCCGATGAGAGCCACTTCCAGATCATTGAACTCTCCGCATGCCAGAAGAGCCCCCTTGCAGGTCTCTTCAGGCCCGTGGTCCCCACCCATTGCGTCGAGGGCAAGAAGCATGATAAACCTTACCCCTTTCCTGTTGCGGCCTCATCACATGTCGTGATGACCGTAATGAATCGGCCGACGAAGATCTCGTTCTCTTCTACTCTGGTTCTGACACTCACTACTATCTTGTTCCCTTTCCGGATGCCCACTTTGGCTCTGGATATCAGCCGTTCTCCCACCCGGGCGGGATTTTTGTAACGAACCCTGGCCGAACCGGTAACCACCATATCGGCCTCTATCACCGCTACGGCCAGAGAACTGGCCTGCGCATAGATATAATGATCCGAAACAAACCCGGTATGTCTGAAAGCCATGTCCCTGGTGGTTGTAAAAGAAGAAAGGGCCCACGCGTTCGGCTCCAGTTCAAGCAGATCGCCTATTATCTCCTCCTGTTTCAGCGAACGCAATTTACGAACGGCTCTTCTGGCCATTGTCTTCATACGTTCCCTTACCTCGGGTATGCCCATAAGGGCTCTGTCGAGGCGAACGGTGCTCACGCTCACGTCAAGCCTGCGCGCAAGATCTTCGTCAGTAAGGAGCGGATTCATTTCCAGTTCAACACCAATTCTCTGATGGCGAACCTGTCTGCTTGCCGACCGCGACATTACCTGCTCTCCTTTAGAACCTGGTCATAATATCTACTGTTATGATTAGGTGAGTATAGGATATCGGCGCGTATCGGTCAATAAAAAAATGAACCCGGGAGCGGGTTCATTTTTTTCGTTCAACCTATTTTTCTTCTCCGGACGTTTCACCGTCTCCGGTTTCCGCCTTTGTCGCCCGTCCTCTGTAAAAACCGCATTCCGGACAGGCTCTGTGGCGCTGGGTCACTTCGCCGCACTGGGGACACGTAGTAAGCGAAGGCCCGGTCAGCGAACCCAGCCATTGCGACTTTCTCTTCTGGGTTCTTGAATGTGATGTTTTGCTTTTGGGTGTGGCCATTGTCTATTTCCCCCCTTCGTTAGGGTCGTGTTCATTATTTATCGTCCGCTTCGCTCTGCAGGTCCAGGTCGCACAGGGCCGACAGACGAGGATCCACATTATCGGGCGTACAACCGCAGTCTCCCAGGTTGAGGTCCGCCCCGCATACAGGGCAAAGGCCTTTGCATTCTTCGCCACATAGTACTTTCTCGGGCAAAAGGAGTATAAGGCTCTCCCACACCTGATCGGAAATATCCAGAGGCGCAGCAAGAGAATCCACGAATACGGTAAAATCCTCCGGATCTTCTTCCTGTTCGCCTGACAGCGGCAAGATATAAAAATACCTGAAACGGCCCTCAAGCGCAATACCCGCCTGCTTAAGACACCGTGAACAGGGGGCTCCGGCCGAAAAAGCGATCTCGATATCCGCCACTATCGCCTCTGCGTCTCTTTGCGCTTCCGCTGTTACCACCACAGGTCCCGATGGCGTAAAAGCCAGGCCCTGAAACAGAACCGGCCCCGGGAGTTCCAGTTCAAACCGGTAGCGGGGGCGAACATCACGTTCAAGTTGCTCGGTGTCTATCCGGCATTCCCACAGATGCGGTTTCTCCACTACGCCCGCCATTGGTTATCTGTCAGGATATCGCCAGTTTCCTGGTGTCGCGGGCGATAACCAGTTCCTCGTTCGTGGGGATTACCATGATCTTTACATCAGAATCATCGGTTGAAATTTCGGCCTCCTTGCCTCTTACGCCGTTTTTGCTCTTGTCAAGGCCGGCGCCCAGGTATTCCAGGCCTTCGCAGGACAGAGCCCGTACTGTAGTACTGTTCTCGCCGATCCCTGCGGTAAAGACAATTGCGTCTATCCGGCCCATTGCGGCGGCATATGCGCCTATGTATTTGCGGACACCGTAGCAAAGGAGATTCAGCGCCAGTGCGGCGCGCTCGTTCCCGTTTTCCGCGGCCTCTT
>CAZBLL010000032.1:0-11405 GCA_964492625.1 uncultured Synergistaceae bacterium | reverse complement strand
CACATAGAACTGAATCAGAACGTTCCCATGTACGCAACCAGCACCCAGTGTGCGCCTGCGGGCAGGCTAAAGGGACCGATGGTGGTAAGCATGCGGCCCATCCCTGCGTCCATGGCGCCGCGGGCGGTAACCAAAACGGCGCTCTACCCCTCGGTGCACGGCGCTCCCGTGCATATAGGAGACCCCGCCGCCATAGGTATTACCGACCTGTCCAAACCGGATTTCGGAGAACCCGTACCCGTTTACGACGGAGAGATCCCGGTCTTCTGGGCCTGCGGCGTCACGCCCCAGGCGGCGCTTATGGCCAGCAAACCGCCGTTCGCCATTACGCATTCCCCCGGCCACATGTTCATCGCCGACCCCAGGGACAGCGAATACGCCGTGTTTTAGGTTGCATATTTGTTGACTAGTAGTATACTGTAATTGTTCCATATCCCGGGGAAAGGAGAAAGCGACATGCGCAATCAGTATGCCCCCTTCCCCTTTCTGGATTTTTTTGCGGGCAGCGGCCTCGTCGACGAAGGCCTCAAACCCTGGTTCAGGACAGCCTGGGCCAATGATATTTGCCCGAAAAAGGCAAAGGTCTTTCTGGCAAATCAGCCAGCCCACGTTTTCCACCCCGGCTCCATAGAACATGTAAAGGGTGAAACTTTACCCTTTGCGGTACTTTCATGGGGTAGTTTCCCCTGTCAGGATCTTTCCCTGGCGGGAAACATGCATGGTATAACCGCACACAGAAGCGGCCTTGTATGGGAATGGATTAGAGTTATGGACGAAATACCCCAAAAACCGCCGGTAGTAGTAGCGGAAAACGTAGTAGGTCTTGTTTCAGCTGAAAAAGGAGCTCATTTCCAAAATCTGTTCAAAGCCCTGAATGATCGAGGGTATATCTGCGGAGCCGTTGTTCTTGACGCATCATACTGGACGCCTCAATCGAGAAAGCGCGTATTTCTGATAGGCGTATCGCGGGATATCCCCCTGGAGGATTACACTCAGAATCTGCCATCCTGGCCTCACCCGGAAGCTCTTGTACGGGCGGCGGGGCTTCTGGAGGGCCATGTCTGGTGGAAACTGCCGAAACCCGCAAAGTCATCCGTGACCATCGATGATATTTTCGACTCCGAACTTCCAACCGATAGTCCAGAAAAAACGGAACGGCTGCTTGACCTTGTCCCCGAAAATCACAGAAGGCGAATGGAACTGGATGCAAAAAATGGTAAGCGATTTTTCACCGGCTACAAGAGGGTAAGAAACGGAAAACAGGTGCTTGAAATACGCTTCGATGGCGTTGCGGGGTGTCTAAGAACCCCAAGCGGTGGGAGCAGCAGGCAATTCGTTCTTTTCTATAGCGACGGCCAGTGGAAAACCCGCCTGCTCGCCGTGAAAGAAGCCGCTATGTTAATGGGGGCGCCCGAAGACTACGTTATCCCGGGAAGTTATAACGACGGATACAAGGCGATGGGCGACGGGGTGGCGGTCCCCGTATCGCGATATCTTGCAAGGAATCTGCTGGCGCCCCTGGCGCAAAGGGCTGCGTGTAAGGTAAATGAATTTCAAAAAGGCGCTTGAGAGTTTCTTCCATAAACACAATATGAACGCCAGAGGGCCCCTTTGCGTGGCTCTTTTCGTAAGCAGAAAAGCAAAGACAATGGATTTTCCCATTGACCCTGAAAGGTTTCTGACGGCGAAACGTACACAGGTTTCGGGCCTGGGGAAATCTTCTGTACAGAAAATCCTCGAGAATCACGGTATTACCCGCGTTCTGGCGGAAGAAGGTGGACGAACAAGCCGCGGCAGCGTCGAGAACATGACCGAATATGTGAATTTTCTTAACGACTGGCGCTCCGACCCATCGTTCGACCTTGACGACATTGAATCATGGTGGATTGAAAAAATCCGTATTTATTTCTCTTCCAAACCCTTCGTTCTTCGATATGACCCTTCTCTGTCGACCCGCTCAATCATTCACGATCTCCTGGATCAGGCGGAATCAAGGCAGTCCGGCCTTCAGGGTTCAACCTGCCTTGGAACCGTTCTGCAACATCTGGTCGGCGCCAAACTGGATATCATCCTGCCGGGTGAACTGGAACACCACGGAGCTTCCGTCGCCGACGAACCTTCAGGCCGGGATGGGGATTTTACTATTGACGACGTAGCCATTCATGTCACGACCGCGCCTACGGAGGCTTTGATGAGAAAATGCCGACGGAATCTTGAAAAAGGGCAAAGACCGGTCATCATTACGACAGGCAGGGGGAGACCCCTCGCAGACGGGCTTGCCCGACAGGAAGGGATTGCAGAACGAGTCGATGTTTTCGAGGCCGAACAGTTTCTGTCGGGCAATCTTTACGAACTGGGCAAGTTCCGCAAAGAAGGCCGCAAAGCCACCGCCGCAGATATTGTCACTAAATACAACGAGATAGTCAGGACCTGCGAAACCGAACCCGGCCTTGAAATAGAACTGTCGGAATGACCGATTCCTTCTCCCCCCGGAAACGAAGCTGGATAATGAGCCGCGTAGCATCCAGAGACACCTCGCCGGAACTGTTGGTGCGGTCACTGGTCCACGGGATGGGATACCGTTTTCGACTGCACAGGAACGACCTTCCCGGATGCCCCGACATTGTCTTTCCTTCAAGGGGGAAAATCATTTTCGTACACGGGTGTTTCTGGCACGGACACAGCTGCAGTAGAGGATCCCGTATTCCCAAAACCAACAGCGAATACTGGAAGCGGAAAATTGAAAAAAATATAGCAAGAGACAGGCAAAACCTTGAGACCCTTGCGTCAATGGGCTGGAATTGCCTCGTGGTCTGGGAGTGCGAACTAAAAGACAGAGAAAAGCTAACCTCAACCATAGGTGATTTTCTGGAGGCCTCGAACAAATCATGACTCAGGAACCTATTCCTTACACGATCCGGGAGAGCGTGCGGGCCAAGCGCGTTACGCTGAAAATCACGCCAGGGAAAGGACTGGAAGTCGTGATTCCGGCATTTTTCCCGCAAAACCGCATACCCGAAATTGTGGAATCCAAAAGAGCCTGGATAGAAAAAGCGCTGGTAAAACTGAAACCTCGGGAAAATGCCGGAGAACTGCGCCCCCCCGAAGAAATAAATCTGAGGGCTACGGGCTCGACATGGCGGGTAGAATCCATTGCGGAAGGCGCCCGTTTCAGCGAGCGTAACGGCGTGTTGCGCCTTCCTCCGGACGCCTGGCCTCTCCGGCTTGGACACTGGCTCCAGGAAAAGGCAAAAGACCACCTTGACCCGTTTGCCCGCAAGCTTGCCGCCGATTTTGGCCTCTCCCCCGCAGGTATCACCATCCGTAACCAGAAGACCCGCTGGGGCAGTTGCACCAGCAGATCCACTCTCAGCCTCAACCGGAAGCTTATGTTCATGGAACCCCGCCTCGTACGTTACGTAATATTGCACGAACTGGCCCACCTGCAACACCAGAATCATTCCAGAGATTTCTGGATGTTCCTGTCATCCATGGACCCGCATTGCAGGACGCACCGGGCCGAGCTTAAAACGGCTGATGCGTGTATCCCTGCATGGGCGCTGCTATAGCGTTACGTCCCCCCGCATAGTAAAATAAAATCATTTCAGCACCGCACGAAGACACTGAAGAACGGATTCAAAAACCGGGGTATTAGGAGATGTGACTGATGAAAAGATTGCTTGTGGCTGTATGTATTTTTGTGCTGACGGCTATGCCCGCGACTGCTGCGGAGACACCGCTGGCGTTTACTACCCGCGACGGGAACATAAACCTGATCGCATCCGAAGGAACAGCGCCCGAACAGATAGCCAGAGGCAGGTATCCGGATATTTCACCGGACGGAAAGAGGATGGTCTACGTTTCCGATGACGACGCCAGCCTTATGGTAATGGACCTGGCCTCCGGGAACAAAACCACTTTGGCGCGTTCGGAAACCAGGATAATGGCGCCCTCCTGGTCGCCATCCGGGGACAGGGTGGCTTTTTTCCGATTCGACGAGAATTACCACAAGGAACTGCTGATCGTTGACGCAACAGGAGGGACGCCCCGAAAAGCGCCTCTGGGAAACATGGACCCGGTGGCCTGCGCCGCATGGACCCCCGACGGAAGCAGCCTGATGCTTCACGACATCTTTCACCTCTACCTGGTAAGCCCTTCGGAAGGCGTTGAGGCCGAGGCGCCGCTTGAGGCCGTCACGGGCGAAAAAGACATGTCGACTTCTAGCGACAGGTTCCTGCCGCACCCGGTGAACGCGGACCCCATAGCCTTTACGGTGTCGGTGCAGGGAACAAAGGAATTCGAGGAGATGTTCAACGAATACAATCAGGCTCTCTTTCTGTACGACACGGTGACCAAAGAGCGGAAGCGCCTTACCCCCGAAGACATGCTGGCCAAAGATATCCGCTGGACCCGCGACGGATCGGCTATCTATTTTTCCGGTTACCGGACCTCGGATATGAACGAGCAACATCCCTTCCGTATTTACAGGCTGGAGATGGCCACGGGAGAGATAACCGAAGTGTGCGCGGGCGAGGAACCCGCCATATAGCAAACGCAGGGGGGCTTCCTAAAGGGCGCTCCCCTCTATTTCCTGTATTTTTTCCTCGAAACCGTAGATCGTGCCGTCCATTTCCTCCACGGTTACATCCAGATAGTTCATTCCTACTATTTCGTAACCGCCCGGAAGGTGGTTGGAGAACCGCTTCACCTTCAGCAGCGCCTTCAGGTAACTTTTTTCGAAAAGATGTATCACCTGGGCCGCGGTGAGCGCGTCGGCCTTGCCGTCCTGGAAAAAGAGCAGGGCCATTTCGAGGTTTTCGCCTATTTCCATTTCTCCGTACCATATGTCCGCAAGTATCTCCCTGAACCTATTTCTTTCTGTACTCGTCACCATGTTGCGGATGGAACGTTCTATGAACTTGAGGCCGTCCCTCAGGCTCGTCTCTATGATTTTGGGATCCATAGGCGGCAGGGAATAACCCGCCAGGAATTCGGCTTCGTCGGCCACGGTCCTGCGGTTGCGTAAAATGGAGCCGTAGTCGGGCTGCAGCGTCACCGTGGCTTCTTCGGGGGCGAGCGACATTAGTTCACGGAAAACGCTCCCCGTGTTCGCTTTTCTGGATTCGAACGGTGAATCTTTGAGCCATGTCACGAAACCCTTGTCGAACAGGCCCTTTCGGCCGGCGCGGCCCGCCATCTGTAGAAATTCGTTCTTCGATATCGGCTCCCTGTCGTGATACCTGACGAGCTGCGCGAACACGGCGTACTCGGCCGGAAGGTTCACGCCCAAAGCCAGTGCGTTGGTTCCGCAGACCACGTCTAGTATCCTTTCCCTGAAAGCGGCCTCCACCAGCAGTTTCTCCTTGGGCAGCATCCCGCCATGGTATACGCCCACTCCACGGAGCAACGGCATGTGAACCGTTGGCACCCCCAGTATTGCCGCAAGCTCGTAAAGGCGCTTGCGGTGCTCTCTTTCCTTCCGCTTGCGTCTCCTGGCCACCTTGTATGCCAGATCTACCGCACCTTTTTGCGAGAAAACGAACATCAGCGCGTCGTGCACCCTGTCTATCCGCACGGGCTTGCGTGGCAGGAACACCAGTTCCGTGACTCTGTCCTCGCTTTCGTAGAGCCTGAAATCTCTTTCCGTTATGCGCGAAAGATACGACGTCACCGAGTTTGCGCCCCCGAACGTGGCCGACATCACCAGGACCGGGACGTCGTCGTGGGTTTTGCGTATACCGTCGATATAGGTCCGGGCTCTGTCGGGATCGTTGAAGATGTAGTGGAACTCGTCGATGACGACTTTCATGCCCGATCTGCCCGCGTACTTGAGCGTGTATATCTCCTGGGTGCAGCAGATGACCTGGGCGTCCTCGTTCTTTTTGAAGTCACCCGTTTCTATGCCCACGTCCAGGCCCATGCGCCGCAGATCCATATAGCGCTCATTGCTCAGGGCCTTTATGGGCGCCGTGAAAACCACGCGGTCGCGCCCGGGGGGCCATGGGTTGCCTTTTGTGTCCATGAGGCCTGACCACAGATAGGCCACCCAGGTTTTTCCGGAACCCGTGGGCGCAGCCAGTACGGCGTTTTCGCCCCGGAGATGTTCGAACGCCTCGATCTGCCATGGATAGAAAAGGCTTTCCCTCATATGACTCTCCTTCACGATTCGATATACATCCATAATACTATGAAGACGGGCATAAACGCCCGTGCTTTATTTCAGGTCCCGTTGAGGGTAACATGATACGTGAAATGATTACGTGCCTCTGGCGAAAGGTGTGAGGGTATTGAGAAACAGCAGATGGACCGCTCTGCTTTCCTGTCTGCTCCTGTTGACGATTCTGTGCTTCGCGGCGACGGCAACGAACCTTTCCGTCTGGGGCAAGCAGACACGCGGGAGCGCCAGCGCCAGCGCCAGACTTATAGGCGAGCCATTCGTGCTTCCGGAAACGGCTTCTATTTCGTCAGTAAGCTGTAGCGGAAACGGTTTCTGGATCAACGACCAGTGGGGCAACTGGATCGTAAGTTTCTACGATCTCAACGACGCCATAGGATACAAACTCCCCTCCGGAAAATATTCCGTGTTTCCCAACCTCAAGGACAACCAGCTGGAGGCCGCGGTGGAAGTTACCTTCAACTATTGACCTCTTCCATACCCGTTATTGTTGAAGTAAAACAGGCGGTCCCGGCGGGCCGCCTGTTTTTTCTTGACGCATCCCGCCTGTTTATTTTATAGTCCTTGTGTCACCGCCCGGTGACACAAGGAGGGCAAATGGGCGACCGCGAGGAGACGAAGAACCGCATTCTCAACGCCGTAGGCGATATTCTTTCGGACGAGGGATTTCCGGGCATAGGCGTCAACAAGGTCGCCAGGAAAGCCGGTGTCGACAAGGTGCTCATCTACCGGTATTTCGGCGACATGCCAGGCCTGCTTCGGGAATTCGCCTCACGCGGCGACTACTGGCCCTCAATGGGAGATGTTCTGGCTCACGCCGACAACTCGACCGACTCGGCCGACCTCAGCGTGGCGCTTCTTACCGGATATATCCGTGAACTGAGGAACTCGCCCGCGGCCTGCGAACTGCTTCTGGGCGAACTGCTGGAGCGAAACGAACTGGCCGAGGCCTCGGCCACATCGCGACAACAGCAGGGCATGGAGCTGATCCATGCTCTACAGGGCGCGTCACCCGAAACCCGCAAGGTGGACCTGCCCGCCATAGGGGCGCTGCTTTCGGCCGGGCTTACCTTTCTTATGCTGAGGAGCCGTAATTCGGAAGCCTACCTGGGTATCGACATAGCCACGGAAGAAGGATGGACCCGCATAGAACGCGGTATGGAAACTCTTGTCAGAAGTCTGTTCAAGGGGCAAAAAGATACATAGCTTCCCATAAATACCTGGGCGCAGCCCTTGTTGGCCCCGCTCAGCCATATTCGCATTGCCTGTGAAGGAGGTAACGGAGTGAGCAGAAAATCGATAATACTTGCCGTAGCTGGGATGTTCCTTGTTCTGGCATGCAGCGCGGCCTGGGGTGCGGGGTTCGCCCTGTACGAGTTCAGCGCCCGGGGAAACGCACTTGGCGGTACCATGGTGGGACGCGCCGACGACCCTTCGGCCATAGCGTTCAACCCGGCGGGCATCACCCAGATACCGGGAACCAGCTACATGATAGGGGCTTCATTCATAATGCCCAGGGGAACGCTGACCCAGACATCTTCCGGGACCTCCGTGGATTTTAAGGAACACACGTTCATTCCGCCCCACATCTACTACACAAAACAGATGAGCGATACTACATGGTTCGGCATAGGGGTAATGTCACGCTTCGGCCTGGGAACGGATTTCCCCGAGGACTGGTTCGGGAGATACAACAGCTACTATTCAAGCATCGAGTCGGTATCCATAAACCCGAACTTTGCCTGGAAGGCCAGCGACTCGCTTTCCCTTTCCGTAGGCGTTGAAGCAATGTGGTTCGAGTACGACGCCAAGAAAAAAATACCTTCAACTTCTTTGCCCCCAGGTTACGATGTTCATTTGCTCGGGGACGACATTGCATATGGATGGAATTTGGGCCTGTTGTGGAAGGCAACCGGGCAGACCAAAGTAGGCTTCCACTATCGCAGTACGGTTGAGCAGAACATTTCCGGAACGGCCACTTTTACAAAAGATTCAGATGGTTCAAAAACATATTCGCCGGCACACGGTACTATTCTTCTTCCCGACATGTATATGATAGGTATCAATCATTCACTGAATAAAAAAATGAATGTAGAAGTTGGGGCAATCTACTCCCGCTGGAGCACCTACGACTCCCTCGATCTTACTTATGAAAATTTCCCGGGCGTTGGGAAAAGAACAGTTTCTACCCCCAAAAACTACAAAAACGTCTGGCGCTACCAGATAGGCCTGGAATGGGAAACCAGCCCCGAGTGGACATGGCGCGTGGGCTACGTATACGACCAGTCGCCGGTACCCGACGACACCATCGACTACCAGCTGCCCATGAGCGACCGCAACATTTTTTCCATCGGCGTGGGCTACACAAAGGGCAACAAAACCTGGGACGTCTCCTACTCCTACCTTCTGGCCGACGACAGAACGATAGCCAGAACCGGAGGCGGTGTTGTCCCATCAAGCACCAGCGACATGGACACCAACATCTTTGCTATCAGCTACAGTGTGCGCTACTGACGAAACATCCCCTCCCTCACAGGGCGAAGGCCGGGCATATGCCCGGCCTTCGCCCTGTCTGCTTCAACCAACGTCTATTGATATCCACCCTGGACGGCGGCTTACCCGGTGGATCTTCTACTGTTTTCACCAAGAGTAAACACTGGCGTGTTATCCTGTATATCTCACCAGAAGTTGCGCTCTTTTTGCAAAGGAGGCTAAAAATGACCGGAAAGTACAAAGAAACCCTGATACCTGTCAGGGGAAAGTCCATGGTGCATAAAACCGCAGCCATGATGGCGAGAGCTTTTCAGGAGGACCCCTTTTACTCTGCGCTATTCCCCGACCCGCAACGCAGACTAATGGAATCACCCACGCTATTCCAACACCTGATAAGGATGGGGATCAGGTACGGAGAGGTTCTGACACTTTCGAACGACTGCATGGACGCCGCGGTCTGGATACGCCCTGAGGGTATGCCTGAATCGCCTCTGCGGGCCGATTTGGCCGGACGCATCAGGTTTATGCTTGAATCCGGTTTCCGTACAGTTCGAAGATTCGATCGCCTGAGCGGCCCTCTCTACGAGGCCCAGAAGGAACTGGCCCCAAAACCCCACTGGTACCTTTTTCTGCTGGCGGTCGACCCTGACACCCAGGGTGAAAGCCGCGCCACCAGGCTGCTTTCTCCAAAACTGAAGTTTTTCGACAGCAGCAAGCAGAGTTGTTATCTCGAAACATGCAGATCCGACACGGCCGCCATGTACAGACGTTTCGGTTTCTCATCGCTCGATACACGCGAGACTGGCGAACCACCCCTGAAAACCTGGATGATGATACGAAACCCGTGAGATAGACTCAGGTTCACCAAACCGTGATGCCTGTTTGTATGTGTATTCGTAGAACGGCATCCCCTGTTTGACATTTTCCCCGGTTTTGTGTATAAACTTTAGTATCCCTGTTCATATTGTATTTTTCTACTGGTCTTCCCCCTTCTCACCGGATTCCTTTTTCAGGTATATCGGCTGACCACACTTTTCAATATTCCGGGGGGAGCACCAGGCGAAAATGGCCCGTTGCCGGAACCGATCCAGGGTTCTGTGTAATGTTCTTATGTTCTGCAATCGGAACTGCGGCGACATACCCGGGCCTGCGGGGAAAATCGAAAGGAGAGACAGACATGCCGAACAGATTCAAATCGTTTTTTGGAGTGCTCATCGCGGTAAGCCTCCTGGCGACAGGTTCGCTCGCCGGCGTAGCAGCGGCCGGAGACAATCCAATGGAATACAAGGGGGAGGCCCGCATAGCGGCCCAGACCGTTAACGAAACCATAGTGCTGGCCTGGATGGCCAAACTCATGGTGGATGAATACACCAGCCTGGAAACCGAAATCAACACCAGTTTCGTTTCGGAAAATGTTCTTCATCAGGCCATGAAAACCGGCGAGATCGACATTTATCCAGGCTGGACCGGGACACAGTTGACGGGCGTTCTCAGATACGAAGGCCCCAACCTCACCCCGGAGGAAGCATTCGCCTACGTCAAAAAAGGGTTCGAGGATCATTTCGGCTTTACCTGGTCGCAGCCCGTTGGTTTCAACAACACCTACGTCATGTCGGTCCGCAAGGAAACCGCCGAAAAATACGGCCTCCAGAAGGCCTCGGACCTCTCGGAGTACGCGGGTGAATGGATCCTGGGCGGCGACGAGAACTTCGACACCCGCCCCGACGCCTATCCGGGCTGGTCGGAAGCCTACGGCATAGAGTTCGACGACGTTCTTCCGATGCAGTACGCAATGATCTACCGCGCGATCGCCGACGAAGAAGTCGAAGTGATAGCGGCATATTCCACGGACCCGAGGATCAAGAAACTGGATCTCGTAATGCTGGAAGACGATAAAAAGTTCTTCCCCGACTATCACGCCGCCTATATCGTAGACATGCGGTTCCTTGAAAAATACCCGGCTGTCATCGATATCCTGAACAAACTGGAGGACACCATCGACGAAAAAACCATGTCGGGCCTCAACGGCCGCTACGACGAGGGTGAACCCGCCGAAGACCTGGCCAGGGAATTCCTGACGGAGGCCGGACTTATCGGAAACTGATTCCGTCTTTACCAGCGGGGGCCGGAGAAGCCTTACCGGCTCCCCGCTTTATCACCGGAGGTACAAAATGGCGAGAAACCATAAAGAAGCATTGCGTCTGTGCGACGAAGGACTGCAACTGATCGAAAACAGAAATCCTTCGGAAAAAGACAGGCGAAAGGTAATAGATGAAACCGTTGAAAACTTTCGCCGTCACCTTAACCCGGGATTCCTCGAATACCGGAAATCGGTCTCGACGGATTATACGGCTATAGAATGGGAAGACGACGCCACGACGTTTCGCGATATTCTGGGCGTTGAATACATAGACTGTCTCGGCGGCTACGGCATGTTCAACTGCGGACACCGCCACCCCACAATCATGAAGGCTGTTACGGAACAGCTCTCACGCCAGGCATTGAGTTCACAGGAGCTCCTCGACCCTCTCAGGGCAAGGCTGGCCAGGATCGTTGCGGAGGTTACGCCGGGGGATCTGCAGTATTCGTTTTTCACAAACAGCGGCACCGAAAGCGTGGAGGGAACCCTCAAGCTGGCCCGGCTTCACACGGGCAAACATGGCGTTATATCAACCATCGGAGCTTTCCACGGAAAAAGCATGGGGTCTCTGAGCGCTACATCCAAAGCCATGTTCCG
>CAZBLL010000031.1:0-11416 GCA_964492625.1 uncultured Synergistaceae bacterium | reverse complement strand
GTCGGGTCCCCGCCGCCCCCCGGGGGACCCCTCCCCCAGCCGCAAGCGGAACACGAAGCAGGGCCAATATCAGGATACCCACGAAATACCCCCGGATCACGGAGGCCTATTTCAGCTCCAGGGGAATAAGGCCGCGCTGCATACATCTTCATGGCTCCATAGAGCTGGCCCCCCTGCTGCATATCAGCGACGCCATCGTAGATATCGTTCAGTCGGGAAACACGCTCAGGGCCAATGACCTGGAAGTGCTGGAAGAAGTGGCTCCCGTTTCACTGAGGCTTGTGGCGAGCCGAAGCAGCGCACGCCTGAAATGGACCATTATCCGCGACACCCTGCTGGGGTCGCTTGAAAACCCGGAAAGGAGCGTTGCGCCATGCATCAACCCGTGAATCGCACAACGCGGGAAACATCGATACGTATAAGCCTGACCGGAAACAGCTTCCCGGTTGTGGACACACCATGCGGTTTTCTTTCCCACATGCTGGAACAGTTTTCGTTTCATTCAGGGATAGGACTGGAGATAACCGCAAAGGGCGACACTCATGTGGATTTTCACCATCTTGTGGAGGATTGCGGGATCGTGCTGGGAAGGGCGCTCAGGACACTTCCCGAAAACCGCAACATACACCGCTACGGCTGGTCGCTTCTCCCCATGGACGGCTCCCTGGCGCAAGTGGCCGTAGATGTTTCGGGCAGAGGTTTCCTTGCGTGGAACGTATCATTCCCCACGGAAAAGTGCGGGGATTTCGACCTTGAGCTCCTGCCCGAATTTTTCAGGGCGTTCTGCAGGGAATCAGGCATAACCATTCATGTAGACGGCTTGCGGGTCGATAATTCGCACCACATGGCCGAGGCTGTTTTCAAGGGGTTCGGCCGAAGCCTGGCCCAGGCCCTGCTTCCCTCCGAAGGGCCCTCCTCCACAAAGGATGCAGGCCAATGCTGACAGTCGTAGACTACGGGGCCGGCAACATAGGCAACCTGATCCGCGCCGTCAAAGCCACCGGCAGGGACGCAACGGTCGCTCTCTCTCCGGACGAGCTTTCCCCCTCGACGCGGATGATATTGCTTCCCGGTGTAGGAGCGTTCGGCCCTGCCGCCCAAAGGCTTGAAACCTCTGGCTGGTCCGTCGCCATCCGCAACTGGGCGGCCAGGGGGCTCCCCGTCGCGGGCATATGCCTGGGAATGCAGTTGCTGGGTGAAAGCAGCAGCGAACACGGCTCCTTCAGGGGACTTGGGCTCATACCCATGAAGGCCGGCATCCTGCGAAACACGCCCAGGCTCCCTCATACGGGGTGGAACCGGGTCGACTGGACAGCCTGCAACGCAGGGGACCCGGCGTACGGGCTGGAACCGGATTTTTTCTATTTCGTACACAGTTTCGCCTTCCCCACCGGGCCGTGCACAATGGCATGCACCAGATTCGGCGATACAAGTTTCTCGTCGGCCGTGATCAGGGGAAACGTGATGGGATTCCAGTTCCATCCCGAGCGGAGCGGGCGCGCCGGGCTTTCTCTTCTTGAAACCTGTTTCAGGAAACTGGGGGTATGAACATGGAACTGTATCCGGCTATAGACATTATCGGGGGCAGGGTTTCCAGGCTTTTGCGTGGGGATTGGGACAGGGCCACCTCATACGACGTAACGCCGCTGCAGCAGTCGCTTGCACTGGCCGACGCCGGTTTCAGCAACCTGCATGTCGTGGACCTGGACGGGGCCCGGACCGGTTCGCCTGCCTCGCTCGACATCCTTGACGAACTGATCCGGACGGGGCTCTGCATACACTACGGCGGCGGGCTCAGAACCTTTGCAGCTATCGACCGCGTAGTCAGCGCCGGAGTTTCCAGGGCCATGGTTGGCAGCCTCCTCTTCGAGGACGAAAAGGCCCCCGCCAGTGTCTTTAGACGTTATGGAGACAGGGTCCTGCCCTGCGTCGACGTGCGAAACGGATTCGTCGCCGTAAAAGGCTGGACCGAAATGTCCGGCCTGAGCTGGACGGAAGCCATAGCGCTGCTCGTTGGAGCCGGTTTCACAAGAATAATGGTCACTTCCATAGAACGGGACGGCGCCCTCGGGGGCCCCGACACAAGCCTCTACAGCGACATAATGGAGCGATTCCCCGACATCGAACTGATCGCCGCGGGCGGCGTAAGGGACAACGCCGACCTCCGCCTTCTGTCGGAAATGGATCTGTACGGCGCCGTATTCGGAAAATCACTGTACGAGGGCAAGGTAGACCTGGCCGCCCTCGTGAAAGAGAACTCCCCGTGCTGACCCGGCGGATAATTCCCTGTCTGGATGTCTCGGGGGGCAACGTAGTAAAGGGCGTGCGATTTTGCGACCTGAAAGAAGCGGGGTCGCCGGCGGCAATGGCCAGAACCTACATGGAAGAGGGAGCCGACGAGCTGGTCTTTCTCGACATCTCGGCTTCCGCCGAGAGAAGGGAAACAATGGAGACCTGGGTCCGGGAAACGGCGGAAGAACTCTTTATTCCCTTTACCGTAGGCGGAGGAGTCTCGGATGTGGATCAGGCCCGCAGGCTGGTGGCGCTTGGAGCCGACAAAATTTCTCTCAACACCGCCGCCGTGAGAGACCCGGATCTTATAACCGGCTGCGCGAGACTCCTGGGGGAACAGGCCGTGGTCGTAGCCGTGGACGCGAAAAAACACAGTCGGGGCGGCTGGAACATAGCCGTCCAGGGAGGGTCGATTCTTTTCGACCTCGACGCGGTTGCCTGGGTTCGCGAGGCCGTATCAAGAGGCTGCGGCGAAATACTCCTCACCTCTATCGACAACGACGGAGTAAGGGAGGGATACGATCTGGAACTGGTGGCGGCGGTTTCGGAAGCCGTTAAAGTCCCCGTAATAGCATCGGGCGGAGCCGGCCGCATGGAGCATTTCCGTGACGCCTTCGCGCACGGGGCCGAAGCCGCACTTGCCGCTTCGCTTTTTCATTTCGGGGAACTGAAAATCCCCGACCTGAAAAAGTGGCTCGTCGCAAACGGCGTCCCTGTAAGACTGTGCGAGGGAGTGAACTGACCCATGGATATGGATGCGATGCGATTCAACGAAAACGGCCTGATTCCTGTTGTGGTCCAGGACAGTGCAACGGGCGAGGTGCTGATGATGGCGTGGGCGAGCATGCTGTCACTGGAAGAAACGTTCCGGACCGGTTTCATGACCTTTTTCAGCCGTTCCCGCAACAGAATCTGGAAGAAAGGCGAAACCAGCGGCAACACCATGAAGCTTGTCGAGATGCGGATAGATTGCGACGGCGATACGCTGCTGGCGCTTGTGGAACCCGCCGGTCCGGCCTGTCACACCGGAGAACGCACCTGCTTTTTCCGGACCGTTTTCGGAAGATCGCGAGGCGACATTTCGTTTGTGGGCAGACTGTTCCGTTTACTGGGCGAACGCGCCGGGACCGACCCCGAAACCAGCTACACCGCCCGCCTGCTGAAAAACGGCGCTACCCGGATAGGCCAGAAAATCGGCGAGGAAGGTGTGGAAACGGCCCTTGCACTGGCCCTTAACGACACCAGGGAGTTCGTTTTTGAGGCGGCGGATCTCGTATATCACCTTATGGTGGGTTTCGTTTCAATCGGCGTTCCCCTGGAGTCACTCTGGGAAGAGCTTGAATCGAGACACGGGAAAAAACAATGACGCCCTCTCGTAACTCCAGTTGCCTGGTGTTCGATGTAGACGGCGTGCTGCTCGACACTTCCGGATCATTTCAACTTGTGGTGGAAACCGCCATACAGTTCTTCGCCAGACGCTTTATGAACCTTACGACGGACATCAAAGCCTTTACGGACGAACACTACCGCGCCGCCAAGGAAAACCCCCTGTTCAACGACGACTACGACATAGCATGGACCTTTCTTTCCGCCGTCGCCCACGCCCGGGGAGTGACGCTTGGAGCACGGGCGCCCGGACTCGCCGCCTGGCGCGCCATGCTTAAATCGTGCGACGTCGACCCCGCGGACTGGGTCCCGGCGCGTTTCGGCGAAAGGGTCGACAGGGCATCCGTACGCATGATAT
Organism: uncultured Synergistaceae bacterium; assembly: GCA_964492625.1. Classification (GTDB taxonomy): domain Bacteria; phylum Synergistota; class Synergistia; order Synergistales; family Thermovirgaceae; genus CAZBLL01. Next base: position 7,380 of record CAZBLL010000031.1, on the reverse strand, counting down.
GCGAGGAGCTGTACTACGGCCGCGACGTCTATCGGTCGGTGCGATCCGTTACACCACGATTCGTTTCGGTCCCCGGTCTCTGGCGCATGGAGCGGCCGTTCATAACGCACCACTGGAGCGATCTTCCCCTTCCGGTGGGCATATACACCGGCCGCAGCGACCCCGAAATGGAACTGGCGCTCAAACTGCTTGACTGGACGGATATCCCCCGCGACAGATGCATAACGACAGGCTCCGGCGTACGCAAGCCTTCCCCCCGGGGGCTTGAACTTCTTGCGAAAAAACTTGGAAAGCGAAACGTTATTTTCTTCGGGGACACCGAAAGCGACCGCACGGCGTTCAAGGGGTTTGGGAAGGGACGATTCATCCCCATAGGCCCGGTTTTCGGCTACGGGGAACGGTACGCCACGCTGGAGGCGGCGCTTCAGTATCTGGGGTTGGCAAACCCGGGAGACATCACCACTGGGAAACAACTATAAGGTGATATACGGCCTCTGCTATGCGGCGATATCCCCTGGCGTTCGGATGTATAGGATCACTTTTAAGTGCGGGATCGCCCAGCACCTCAGGCAGTATTTCGTCTTCCAGGGGAACGTATACCTGTTCCGCTATCTCTCTATAGAATGCGGGAGCCGACAGCAGCAGGCCGGGAGCGGGCGGAGCCAGAAGGATCACATCGCAGGCGCGGTCCCTTGCCATTCTGACCATTGACAGCATGTTGCGCCGTATCACATCGAGGTCGACCTTGTGCAGAAGGTCGTTTCCGCCCTCGCAAAGGATCAAGAGTACAGGTGAATGCTTGTCCAGCAAAGCGGGAAGTCTTTTAAGACCCTCCGCTGTTACCTCTCCGGGGACGCCTGCGTTTACAACGGGCATTCCCAGCATCTCCTGCAAAACGGACGGATAGGATTGTGCTCTAGAGGCTCCGGTCCCCCAGGTCAGACTGTCGCCGAAGGCGATAACAACGCTTTCGGGGCCCAGCGGCATTATCTCGGCGGCGGCGGCGCCGGAAACGGCAATAACGATAAAACAGAAAACAAGCGCAGGTATCGTCGGTTTTCCCGTTTTTTTCAGTGGCGGCCTCCCGTTTCGAGAAGATGTTCGATCACCGGAACAGCCTTTTCCGACCGCAGATAATTCCATGTAACCTCGGGAACCAGTCTGCGAACCTCGTCCCATTTATCCTCGCGGATCATTGCCCGCACCGTCGAGGCCGACACGATGACGCCGTCGTCAAGAACACGTCGCTGAATCTCGAAAAGCTCCACGCCTCTGGAAGGCAGTATTTCCTTCATTGCCTCGTTGAATGAACCAGTCACCGGGCAATATGGTTCCGTGCCGACGAACCGGCAGGATATATCGAGCTCGGGCACGAATAGATTCGCGAAAAGGGTAACATCCAGGCGGGCCTGTACGGCCGCCACGCCTTCTATGGAAGCGCCCTTCATGAAATACGACGGGAACGTCGCCGGGGACACGGCGTATTCACCGCTTCGTACCACCGTTACGTTTTCAAGGTCGGCCAGCCCTCCCCGGACCAGGTTCATGCGATCTTCGAATGGAAACGACGAAAGATCAGTTTCCACAACTACTGCGTACAGTTGGTCGCACCGTGATGCGGCCTGTTCTATGAGATACCTGTGACCCAGTGTAAAGGGATTACAATTGACGACAACGCTTCCGGCCCTTGCGCCCCGGGGCGTTTGCTTTTTTACGGAACGCAGATATGTCCGGAAAGCATCAACGCCGGGCTGTCCCATTTCGAGAAGGCTCGCTTCGGGCTCGTAACGGGCAAGTCCCCTGAAACCGAACGACATGAATTTGTCGGCCGAGGCCGGGCGCGTGAAAACAAAGAGATGGGTTCTCCCCATCTCCCCGGCCTGTTCAATTATCCTCGATATCACTTTTCCCGACAGGCCCGCGTCCTGCATGTCGGGGGCTACGGCCATCATCTTGATGACGTTTCCATCAAGGCTGCCGGTAGCGACGATATGGCCCTCATGATCTTCAAGAACCACGGCCAGGTCGGGTGATCCCTCGAACGCCAGCCCCGCTTCGCCGAGAAAGGCCTCTATTCGCTTGCAGTCCTCCGTCTTCGGCGGCGTCAGAAGACGTGTTTCGTAACCGAACATATCAGCACCACACTCCGTTTCTCGGGGCTCGTTTCCAGCGGTCCTATTCCGGCCATTCAGCCGCGTCGGCTATTTCCTCCCAGCGCACCACGGCCGTGCCGCGTTTCTGAACGGCGAGTCCGGCCGCTACGGTTGCCAGTTCACACAGATCATCCCAGTTCCAGTCCGAGGCAAGCGCCAAAGCCGCCGCCGAAACAACCGTATCACCAGCGCCCGAAACGTCAAAGACCTCCCTGGCCCTGGCGGGAAACCGTTTGCTAGATCCGTCCGCAAGCGCCAGGGTCATCCCCCGGCCTCCCTGCGTTACGAGGGCTGCGGCCAGATCAAGCCTTTCCCGCAGTTCAAGCGCCGCTTCCCCCACTTCAGCGTCGGAGGTGAAAGCTCGTCCCAGCATAAGTTCGGCTTCCGCCCTGTTGGGCGTCACCAGTGTCGCCCGGCTGTAGGCCTGCACCCTGGGAGGCTTAGGGTCCACAACTACGGGAACACCGCCGCGTCTTGCGGAATCTATGACATTGCGGCACAGCTCATCCGATATCAGCCCCTTGGCGTAATCGGAAACCACAACCGCCCTGCATTGTCCAACAATGGAATGAAAGCGCTGCATGAAGGTTTCGTGCTCTGAGGCATCGAGAGGGGAACCGTTTTCCCAGTCGACCCGTACGACCTGCTGTGTCATTGCCACGACCCGGGTCTTTCTGGTAGTGGGCACTTTTTCACGCTGCAGGGACGCCTCGAAGAAAAAACCGTAACGTTCCGCGAGGCGGGCCAGTGTAAGGCCCGCCTCGTCTTTGCCGTACGCAGTAAGCAGGACGGCCTCACCGCCCAGCGCCGCGATATTTGCCGCAACATTCGCCGCGCCTCCCGGCCTGTATTCTTCCCTGTCGACTGCAAGGACGGGAACCGGCGCCTCGGGGGAAATACGCTCGGCCCGACCCCATATATAGTGGTCCACCATGGAATCCCCTACAACCAGCACCCTCCGCCCCGAAAGGGGAGATATTATCGAAGGGGTCTCCGGGTTCATCGCCTTCTGAGTTCCCTCTTCAGGACCTTGCCGATGCTCGACCTGGGGAGATCCTCGACAAACTCCACGAGTCTGGGCACCTTGTAGTGGGCCAGATGCTCCCTGCAGAAACTGGTAACCTCGCGGGCCGTAAGACCCGCGTCGGGGGTTGGCACTATGTAGGCCTTGACGATTTCTCCGCTTACCGGATGCGGTACGCCCACAACCGCCGACTCCCTTACGCCCGTTATCTGCTGCAGCACCGATTCCACTTCCGTGGGGTAAACGTTGAAGCCGCCTACTATGGCTATATCGGTAACGCGGTCTATTATCGTCATGTATCCGTCTTCGTCTATTCTGGCCACGTCGCCGGTATTGAACCAGCCGTCCGCGAACTTCTGGTCGGTAAGTTCCTGCGCCCTGAAGTAACCCTTGAACACGGAGGGGCCCCGGAGCCAAAGTGTTCCTTCCTCGCCCACCGGGAGTACGGCTCCGTCTTCTCCCCGAACCTCTATCTGATAGCCTTCAAGAATATTGCCTACCGTCCCCAGCTTGCGTCCGGCGAAGTTCGGATTCACAGACACAACAGGCGATGTTTCCGTCAAACCGTATCCTTCGAGCACACCTACGCCCAGCATCTTCTGAGCCCTGGCGTCCAGAGCCCTGGGGAAACGGTCTCCCCCCGAAACCAGTATCCTGAGCGAAGAAGGAGGCGTGGCGCCCCTTGCTACGGCGCCCAGCATAAGGGCGATCATTGTAGGCACCGCTATCATTACCGTTACCTCGCCGGCTCTCATGGCCTCCAGCGTTGTTTCTGGCGGCATGAACGTCGGAAGAATGACCTGGGGATGTCCCCCCAGAAGCGGCAGGAGTCCGCTTGTCGTAAAACCGAGCGCGTGAAAGTTGGGCAGGGCGTTTACGAAAACGTCGCCGGGCGCCAGATCCGTAAAATGGCGCAGGGAGCCGGTTACGTTGTCATAGAGATTATCGTGGGAAATGGGTACGCCCTTCGGCGTTCCCGTGGTGCCGGAGGTGTAGAAAAGCACCGCAATGGACGAATCCGTCTTTTCCCTCTGAAGGGCTGTAAAGGACGGGATAGCGCCATCGAGGGGGATATTCATCGCGGGAACCCCCGCTGCGGATATCATCTTCGCCTGTTCCTCCAGACCCTGGGGCAGAAAAACCGCAGAAGCCTCCGAGTGCTGTATGGCCCCCGCTATAGCCGCCTTGCCGGATTGAAGGTTCAGCGGCACAATGGTCCCGCCCGCATTCCAGACCGCGACCATAAGAGCGAGAAAAGCCGGGCAGTTGGGCATAAGAACGGCCAGCCTCTGGCCCTCGCCGAAACCCGACTCCTTGAGGGTCTTTCCGTATTCAGACACAAGATCGGCGAATACCTTCCTGGACCACCAGGCCCCCCGCCACCATAAAGCCCGCTCTCCGTTATGCTTGCCGCATTCTCCAATAATATGATCTTCAAGTCTAACGTTCACGGCTGCGCCCTCCTGCTTTATTATTTATTCTTTGCAAATTGTATGTAAGTAAACATGGGTACATTGTAACCCAAATACATGGACCCGCGAAAACCGGTTACAGATCAAGCGCCAGACATGCCTCCCACGCCGCGGCGGCCGGAAGCAGGTCCTCGGGAACATCGTAGCAGGGATGGTGCAGACCCAGCTCGGAGCCGGTCCCGAAAAGCATGAAACAGGAAGGGATACGAAGGGAGTAGAAGGCAAAATCCTCACCCGCCAGCAGCGGACGTTCCAGGCGCAGTATCTGGTCCTTTTCTTCGAAAAAATCAGCGGCCTTTTCGAACACTTTTTCGCAAAGTTCAGGGTCATTTACAACCGGAGGATAATTCCTGGTGTACTCCACCGAGGCCATGGCCTTGTGAGCCCTTGCAGTCAGCGGGATCATTTCCTCCAGTCGTTTCTGCAGAAACTCCCTGCACTGCTCGTCGAACGTTCTCAGCGTTCCCCACAAATGCGCCTTGCCCGGCACTATGTTGTATGCGTCACCCGCCTCCATCCGGCCAAAGGAAATGACAGCGGTGGCCTGAGGGTCAAGTTCGCGGCTGATAAGGCTTTGCAGCGTTATCAATATATGCGACGCCACGAGGGTGGAATCCACTCCCTGGTGGGGCGACGCAGCATGAGCGCTGGAACCGCTTATCTCGATATGAATCCTGTCGGATATGGCTGTAAGTATCCCCGGCCGGGTGGCCATCTGTCCGAAAGGCATCTGGGGCCAGAAATGAAGGCCCAGAACCTCTCCGGCGTTGAAACGTTCCAGGAGCCCTCCCTGCAGTATCTTCCTTGCACCGCCCCTGCCCTCCTCGGCGGGCTGAAAAAGAAACACCACCGGTCTCTTGAGCATGTCGGCCCTTTCGGAAAGTATCCTGGCGGCCCCCAGCAGGGAGGCCATGTGGCAGTCGTGCCCGCAGGCGTGCATCACTCCCGGGAAACCCGAAGAAAAGGGGAGACCCGTCTCTTCCTCTATGGCGAGAGCATCCATGTCCGCTCTAAGAACCAGCGAAGGGGCTTCGATGTCGCCCCGCAGGAGACCAATGACGCTGGTGGGAGTGCCAAGCCCCCTGACAACCTCGACGCCCGGCATAGCATCAAGCGCCGCTGTGATTCTGGAAGCCGTTACGTTTTCCTCGTAGGCCAGTTCCGGAAACTGATGGAACTCCCGCCTCCAGGCCACTATGTCGGACGCCGCGTTCTCGGCGGCTGACCGTATATCTTCGAATATCTGTCTGGGCTTGATGTCGCTATCCATGGGCTCCAGGTCGCCTCCCATCCTGTTAAAGTCTGTGTACATTTGGGATTTAGTGTATCATACATACATTCCACTTGTTCGGATAGGATGTTTAAGGAGGGAGCGCGATGTCTGAACCTTGGGTTTATATTCGCGATCTTGCTTCCCACGATGGAGAGCAGGTCGTCATCAGGGGCTGGATGTACAACAAACGGAGCTCCGGCAAAATTCATTTTCTGCAATTGCGGGACGGAACGGGATTCATACAGGGTGTTATGGTCAAAAACGAGGTCAGCGAAGAGCAGTTCGAGCTTGCCAAGGGGCTCTGGCTTGAGGCTTCGCTTGAAGTTACCGGGACCGTCCGCAAAGACGACCGGGCCCCGTCAGGATTCGAACTGGCCGTCGAAAGCCTTGAAGTTATCGACAACCCCGACACCGAGTTCCCTATCGGGAAAAAGGAACACGGTATCGATTTTTTGCTCGACAACAGACATCTGTGGCTTCGCAGCAAAACACAGAGCGCGATAATGACTATTCGCGAGCGGGTTATATGGGCCGCCAGAGAATATCTTCACGACAACGGTTTTCTCCTTATGGACAGCCCGATACTGACCGGCTCCATAGGCGAGGGCGCCTCCGGCCTTTTCGAGGTCCCCTATTTCGACCAGGGAAACGCCTACCTCGCCCAGACAGGCCAGCTCTACGCCGAAGCGGGAGCTGCGGCTTACGGCAAGGTCTACACCTTCGGGCCCACCTTCAGGGCCGAAAAATCCAAGACGCGGAGACATCTCACGGAATTCTGGATGGTGGAGCCTGAGGTAGCATTTTACGACCACACGGACAACATGAACCTCCAGGAGAACCTGGTGCGCTACATCGTGGAACAGACCCTGGCTCACTGCGAAAAGGAACTGAAACTCCTGGAACGCGACACCGGACCGCTTGAAAAGGTAAGTAAACCGTTCTACCACATCACCTACGACAACGCCGTGAAGAAACTCCGGGAACTGGGCAGTTCCATAGAGTACGGAACCGATTTCGGAAACGAAGACGAAACCATTCTTACCGAGCAGTACGACAGGCCTCTTTTCGTTGAATGCTACCCCAGGGAAGTAAAGGCCTTCTACATGAAGCAACACCCGGACCAGAAACATTTGGTGCTATGTGACGACCTCCTGGCGCCAGAGGGCTACGGAGAAATCATCGGCGGTTCACAGAGGGAAGACGACCTCGATCTGCTTCTGTCGCGGATACGCGAGGAAAAACTTCCCGAGGAATCCTACGGATGGTATCTCGACCTCAGACGCTACGGGACGTTCATTCACAGCGGATTCGGAATGGGTATCGAAAGGGTCGTGACATGGATATGCGGCCTCCACCACATCAGGGAGACCATACCCTTCCCCCGGACTATATACAGGCTGTTCCCGTAATACAAAGCAAGCTATGCACCGATAAAAACACGCCCCGCCATTTCGGCGG
>CAZBLL010000030.1:0-11495 GCA_964492625.1 uncultured Synergistaceae bacterium | reverse complement strand
GACGCTTGCGCATGTTGTCTTGACGCCCACACTCGTGGAACCGGGCGATGCGCCAATTAACATCAGCAGTATGGTAAAGAATATTCCAACCGAAGACAGGTTCGCCGTAGTTATAGTGTTGAAGCCGGCCGTTCTGGGGGTAATCGACTGAAAAGCCGCGTTCCAGATTTTAAGACCCGGCGAAAAATTTGCGAGAAGCGAGGAGCCTTCGGACCACAAAAAAATGATGGTTCCGGCCGCTATCAGAACGGCGGTGGAAATAAACACCACTTTCGAGTGAACCGAAAATCTTTTCCGGTATAAAGCCTTGTTGACTGTTTCCGACAACGGAACGAAACCCAGCCCCCCCAGAACTATGAGCGCCATGACGACGCCCGGGAACGTGTATGTGGCCGAGTATCCCTCGAGGCTGTCTGAAAAAAGCGAAAACCCCGCGTTGCAGAACGCGCTTACGCTGTGAAATACGGAATACCAGAGCGCCTTCCAGGCCGGGAAGTCTCCCAGGAGCGCAAAAAACATGGGAACCATCGCTGTCACCTCTATTAGAAGCGTAAGCCTGATGACCCTGGTTAGCAGTTTTACGGCTCCCGAGGGCGTGTCAAGCCCCAGTTGCCCCGTAAAGAGCATACGCTGCCTGAGTCCGATTTTTCCTCCCCAAAGGAGGGGAAGAGCCGTGGTGGCGGTCATTACCCCCAGGCCTCCCAACTGCATCAGCAAAACCACTATAACCTGCGAAAAGGGCGTAAGGTAGCTTCCCGTGTCCACGACGATAAGGCCCGTAACACAAACCGCGGATGTGGATGTAAAAAGAGCGTCGATCAGGGACAAGGGACGCACACCGAGATTGCCAATCCATAGAAGGAGGGTTCCCGCCACTATCAATGACAGGAACCCCGCGATTATCGTTCTTTCTACCCTGAATGAGCTGTACGTCCTGACGGCTATTGGGCGAGAGCCTCCCTGGCCTGCTCCACGATCTTTCCGAAGGCGTCCATATCCTGGACAGCCAGATCGGCAAGCATTTTACGGTTGATCTGGACATCGGCCCGTTTGAGACCGTTCATAAGCGTACTGTATGTCATGTCGTGCATACGGGCCGCCGCGTTGATACGGGTAATCCACAGCCTGCGGAAATCGCGCTTGCGGGCCCTTCTGTCTCTGTATGCGCTGGACATCGAATGAAGGAACGCTTCATTGGCTCGGCGAAACGTGTTTTTCTTGCGTCCCCAGAATCCTCTTGTTGCTTCAAAAAGCTTTTTTCTTTTTCTATCACTGGCGCTGCCGCCTTTTACTCGGGGCATAACCTTTCACCTCTCTTGAAAATGTTTCGACGCCCTGGGTCTCTAGGCGTAGGGGAGGAGCACCTTTACGTTCTTTTCGAGTGTTTTGCCGAGGTAGCCCTTGAGGCGCAGACGGCGTGCGCGCTTCTCGTTCTTTTTGCGGAGCAGGTGTCCACGGCCGGATTTCTTGTATCCTACTTTTCCCGAGCCCGTGACGTGCAGTCTCTTCTTGGCTCCGGAGTGGGTTTTCATTTTTGGCATTTTCTGCAACCTCCCTGTGCTGTATATCTCCGTAACGATTTTTCGCTAGGGAGAAACGGCTATTCGCCTGTCGGGGTTTCCTGTTTTTCGACAGGGTCTGAAGTGGATTCCTCGCCTTTGGGGGCCTTGATCTTTTTCTGGGCCGTCGGAGACAGCATCATGCGCATGTAACGCCCCTCCATGCGAGGCTGGACCTCCAGTTTGCCCAGTTCCTCGCAGTCCCTGATGACCTTGTCGAGCACTTCCCTGCCCCTGTCGAGGAAGGCCATTTCGCGACCGCGGAAGAAAATGGCGACCTTTACCCTGTGTCCGGCCTCAAGAAAGCTTTTTACGGCCCTTACCTTGAAGTCGTAATCGTGCTGGTCGATCTTGGGGCGCATCTTCATTTCCTTGACCTGCTGGGTCTTGGTCTTTTTCCTGGCGTCCTTGTCGCGTTTCTGCTGTTGGTACTTGTACTTGCCGTAATCCATGACCCTGCAAACCGGGGGATTGGCTCCAGGCGCCACTTCCACCAGATCAAGTTCCTTTTCCTCGGCAAGCTCGAATGCCTCTTCGATGGGCGTTACTCCCTTTTTCGCGCCCTGCTCGTCGATCAACAGCACCTCTTTGGCCCTGATATCACGATTGATACGCGGTTCATCCGTTTTTCTGGCTATAGTTCTTCACCTCCGAAGACACTTTTGAAATAAAAAGGCCGGGCGTAAATCCGCCCGGCCTCGCAACCATACCATCAACCCGCCCTGTACAAGGGGGTTCGGCTGGCCCGGCGACAACCCTGTGCGGGCGTCAGCAGGCGGGAGTTTTACTCCGCTTTTGCTCTATTCACCTTTATAAAACCTTATGATCCTATCGAACGTGGACTATACCACAGACGACTCTCCTTCGCAAGCTCCGGCCGAAGGCCGGGCCTGCCGCCTCAGCATTTCCACCAGGGACTCCAGGGTCATGGAACCCAGATCTCCGTCGCTCCTGTCCCTTACGGAAAGGGTCTTTCCCTCTACCTCGCGGTCACCGCAGACAATCATGAACGGTATCTTTTCCATCTGGGCGGTCCTGATCTTTTTACCCAGTTTCTCGTCTCTGGAATCGGTCTCGACCCTGTAGCCCATCGCGGAGATTCGATCCGCAACAGTGTTGACGTAGTCCCCGTGTTCCTGGCTCACCGGTATCACTTTTATCTGCACAGGGGCCAGCCAGAAGGGAAACGCGCCAGCGTAATGTTCGATAAGTATTCCAAGGAATCGTTCAAGGCTCCCCAGAACGGTGCGATGAAGCATTACCGGGCGATGCTGCCGGCCGTCGGACCCGACGTAAGTCATGTCGAATTTCTCCGGCATCTGGAAATCGAGCTGTATGGTTCCGCACTGCCAGCTTCGGCCTATGCAGTCTTCGAGATGAAAATCTATTTTCGGTCCGTAGAAGGCGCCGTCTCCGGGGTTGACCCTGTACTCCACACCCGTTTCCTCGAGAGCGCCCCTGAGGGCCTCTTCCGCTTTCTCCCACATCGCCGGGTCTCCCATGGCCTTGTCGGGTTTGGTCGAAAGCTCCACCCTGTACGGGAAACCGAATACTTCTTTGTAAACGTAGTGGTTCAGGTCCATGATTCCGATGATCTCCTGCTTGATCTGCTCGGGAGTCACGTACAGATGCGCGTCGTCCTGTGTGAACGAACGAACCCTCATCAGGCCGTGAAGAACACCGGAGCGTTCATGGCGGTGAACCGTGCCCATTTCCGCCATACGCAGGGGCAGATCCCTGTAGCTTCGGACCTGAGTCTTGTAGACAAGGATGCCGCCGGGGCAGTTCATTGGCTTTACGGCGAAAGGCCTTTCGTCGATCTCGGTAAAATACATGTTCTCGCGATAGTGGTCCCAGTGGCCCGACTGTATCCAGAGATCCCTGTCGAGGATCAGAGGTGTTCTGATCTCGCAGTATCCCCTTTTGATATGTTCCCTGCGCCAGAAATCAACAAGGCCGTTTATCACAGTCATTCCTTTGGGGTGGAAAAAGGGGAAACCCGGTCCCTGCTGGTGAAAACTGAAAAGGTCCAGTTCTTTCCCGATTTTCCTGTGGTCACGGCGACGGGCTTCCTCAAGCCTGTGGACATGCTCCTGTAGCTGTTCCTTCGAGCCGAACGCCGTTCCGTAGATACGGGTCAGCATTACATTGTTTTCGTCCCCGCGCCAGTAGGCTCCGGCAAGCGAGAGCAGCTTGAAGTGTTTTACGAAGGAAGTCGACGGAACATGCGGGCCTCTGCAGAGATCGATAAATTCACCCTGCCTGTAGAGCGTTATATTTTCGTCGGGCAGTTCGCCGATCAATTCCAGCTTGTATACGGCTCCTCTGTCGCGGAAAAGGGCCAGGGCCTCGTCTTTGGGCATCGCCAGCCTTTCCACGGGAATATTCTCTTTTGCGATTTTCTTCATTTCCTTTTCGATGGCTTCGATATCGGTTTCGGATATCTGACCCTGTATATCCATGTCGTAATAGAATCCGTCGTCTATGGCCGGGCCTATTCCCAGTCTGGTTCCAGGGAAAAGGCGCTGTACGGCCTGGGCCATGAGGTGCGAAGCCGAGTGACGAATGATATCCAGCCCCTCCGGGCTTTCGGGCAATATCGGCTCCACGTTCCGACCGTCGCCAACCTGGTCGGAAACGTCTACTATCTCTCCGTCAACCCTGGCGGCTATGGCCGTTTTTCTGTAACCCCATTCGCGAAACGCATCCGCGATAGTTGCATTGTCTCCATCGAACTTATAAGTCTTTCCATCGGGCCCGTGTAATGCGGCCATATCGATCGCCTCCCGTATCAGCCTGTCGGCTTTTCACGTATGGAAGGAATTGTATCACAGACCGCAACCAGCCTGAAGTATTATGTATAATTTATGTAATACCTTTCCTGCAGTTCAACTTCCATCATTTTACTGGAAAAAGCAATTTCTTCTGCTTATAATAAGTTCATTCACACTTGTGAACCTTGACACGGGTTTATTTCTGGGAGGGGGTGACAATCCGGACGAAACAACCGCAGGTAACGTAGTGTCGGTTCATCGTTATTATCGTGCGTTTTATTTCGGATAGGAGGGATTATCAGAATGGCAGAGAAGAAAAAAGCCGATCAGTGGTCATCCAGGTGGGGTCTTATACTTTCGGCGATTGGTATGGCCGTCGGTACCGGAAACATCTGGAGGTTCCCACGCGTGGCGGCCGCCCAGGGCGGCGGGGCCTTTATCGTAGTCGTTTTGATTGGCCTGTTCCTGTGGGCCATTCCGCTTCTGATGGCTGAGTCCGTCTGGGGCAAGGTGTCACGTATGGGCGTTATCGGTTCCTTCAAGGAAATGGTAGGACGTAAGTGGACCTGGCTCGGCGGATGCGTAGCCTGGATATCTCTCGGGATCGCTTTCTACTACGCCGTCGTCGTAGGCTGGTGTATCCGGTACTTCGTATACGCCATTACCGGCGTGATCAAGCCGGGTCTCGATACAGAAGCACTCTGGGCCGCTTTCTCCACGACCCCCGGGGCAATGGTTCCCTGGCATCTTCTTGCCATGGTCTGCGCCACTCTCATTATCTTCAAGGGCGTATCCCAGGGTCTCGAGAAGATCAACAAGGTCCTTATCCCCTCGCTCTTCGTCATGCTGATCGTATTGGCTATCCGGGCCAACATGCTCCCCGGCGCCTCCGCAGGCCTCCAGTTCCTCTTTGAGCCCCAGTGGGGCGACATGCTCCAGGGACGTCTCTGGCTGGAAGGCTTTACCCAGGTGGCATGGTCCACCGGAGCCGGCTGGGGCCTCATGCTTACATACTTCGTATATGTTAAAAAGACCGAAGACATTTCCCTGAACGCAACTACGGTCTGCTTCTGCGACACCACGGCCGCCATACTGGCCGGACTGGCGATCATTCCGACGATCTTCGCCCTTTCTCCCGACCCGGAAGCCGCCGTCGCCCCGGGCAACACCGGTCTTGCTTTCATCCACCTTACAAAACTGTTCACCGTTATGCCGGGCGGCGTGATCTTCGCGTCCATCTTCTTCCTTGCACTTATTTTCGCAGGGTTCAGCTCACTACTTTCGATGGTTGAGCTGGGCGTCCGCCTCCTTATGGACGCCGGCTGGCCGCGCCACAAAGCCGCCGTCGCCGCGGGCATCGGCATCACCGTCCTGGGCCTGCCCTCTTCCTGGAGCATTTCCTTCCTGGACAATCAGGACTGGGTATGGGGCGTTGGCCTGCTCCTGAGCGGCCTGATCTTCGCAGTTGCGGCAATGAAGGTCGGAGTCGACAAGATCTGGAAAGAACACATCGAACCTTTCTCCGATCTCAAGGCAGCCTGGATGTGGAAGCTTATCTACCTGTTCCCCGTGTGGTTCGTGATCATCTTCGGCTGGTGGATCAAACAGGCCGCAAGCTGGTACCCCGAAACCTACATGAAATGGCTTCCCATCTCCGAGTACACCTTCACCGTCGGCACCATGATCTACCAGTGGGCGATCATGGCAGTGATCTTCCTGGTGCTGAACAACTGGCTCGCCAACAGGATGACCACGAAGTTCGAGGCCACCGAATAGTCTTCGGGCTTTCGGCTACGTTTTGAACAAACCGACGCTTAGTCTTTAAGGAGGGATTCTGATGGGTTGGGTAGCTAACATGGTGATAATCCTCGCGATAATCTGGGGCGGCACAGCATGGTGTATTTCAAAAACCATGAAGTCCCAGGGTTAAGTATTAGAATCTGTTAGGACACAAAAAAGAGAGGCGGGGCAAATGCCCCGCCTCTCTTTTTTGTCTGTCAGCCTTGATGTATTTGCATGTTATTTCCCCGTACTTCCAAATCCGCCTTCGCCCCGGGCCGTTTCGGAAAGGCCTGTGGTTTCTTCCCATCTCAGCCTGGCGACCGGCGCCAGGACGGCCTGCGCTATCCGGTCGCCCATATTTATCCTGAAGGGCTCGTTCCCGAGATTTATCAGTATAACCCTTATCTCTCCGCGATAATCGGCATCCACTGTTCCCGGGGAGTTAAGGACTGTAACACCTTCCCTTAGAGCCAGGCCGCTTCTGGGCCTGACCTGTATTTCGAAACCCTCCGGAATCTCTACGTAAAGACCCGTACCAACGGCTTTCCATTCTCCAGGTTCAATAACGGCCTTCCCGGAGGCCGAAAGGTCTACTCCCGAGGCCAGTTCGGACGCATAGGCCGGAAGAGGCAAAACCCGGGCCTCTTGCGACCTGTTCAGCTTTACTGTGATCTCGCCTGCGGCCATTATGAGCGTTCCCTGTGATCCCGCTTGCCTCCCCTGCTGTCACGGTCTCTGGGAGGCCTGCGGTCGCCGGGGCGTCTGTCGCGGTTCTGGCCGGGCGCCGGTCTGGAACCAGGAGGATTGGCTTCGGTTATCTTCTTTTCGCGTTCTGCTTCCGCAACAAGATCATCCTCGTATTCGGGTGCGGAAAGCAGTTCTTCTTTTTTGTCCAGCAATTTCTTGCGCGTAAGGTTGATCCTGCCCATATCGTCTATTTCCTTGACCATCACGAGAACCTGGTCTCCCGGCGAAAGCACATCGTCGACCTTGGCGACATGTGTGGTGCTGATCTCGCTAACGTGAAGAAGACCCTCTTTGCCGGGAAGAACCTCGATAAAGGCGCCGAAGCCCATGAGCCTGGTCACCTTGCCGCGGTATATCTCTCCGGCCTCAACGTCCCGGACAAGTTCGTCTATCATCTTCAGGGCTTTTCGGGCCGCTTCTTCAGTCGTTGCGGCCACAATTACCCGCCCGTCGTCTTCTACATCCATTTTTACCCCGGTCTGGGCCGTTATGTTGCGTATCGTCTTGCCTCCCGGTCCTATGATGTCGCGGATCTTTTCCGAAGGAACGGAAACTGTATGTATCCGCGGGGCGTAGTTCGAGAGAACTTCCCTCGGTGCAGTTATTGCTTCGTCCATTTTGTGCAGTATGAAGAACCGGCCTTCCCGCGCCTGGTCAAGAGCCTGCCGAAGTATCTCCCCTGTAATACCGCCGGCCTTGTTGTCCATCTGAAGCGCCGTTACGCCGTCCTTTGTTCCGGTTACCTTGAAGTCCATGTCTCCGAAGTGGTCCTCGAGACCCTGAATATCGGTAAGGACAACCACTTTGTCGCCTTCCTTGATAAGACCCATCGCCACACCGGCAACCGGCTTCCGGGACGGAACGCCTGCGTCCATAAGCGACATGCTGGCTCCGCAGACGGAAGCCATCGAACTGGATCCGTTGGATTCCAGTATGTCGGAAACCACCCTTATGGCGTAGGGGAACTCGGTTGCATCAGGCAACAGCACCCGTACGGCGCGCTCCGCCAGAGCTCCGTGTCCTATTTCCCTTCGCCCCGGCCCTCTCATGGGCCGCACCTCGCCTACCGAATAGGGCGGGAAATTGTAATGCAGCATGAACCGCTTGGACGGGGCGTCGTGTTTGAGTCCATCAACTAGCTGGTCGTCCTCGCCCACCATTCCCAGAGTCGTTGTAACCAGGGCCTGGGTTTCTCCCCTCGTAAAGAGAGCGGACCCGTGGGTCCTGGGCAGGACGCCGACCTCACATGAAATCGGCCTCACCTGGTCCATGGCGCGCCCGTCGGCGCGTTTCCCGTCATCGACGATCAGCGCCCTGAGGGCCTTCTTTACAAGATCCTCCACGGCGTTTCCTATGTAGGCCTGTGATTCGGGATGCTGCTCCGCCAGCGCCTCGACTGCCTTGCGTTTGGCCTCATCGATAGCTTCGGCCCGGGGTCTCTTTTCGTGGATCTGAACGGCGCTGTAGATATCGCCGTATACTTCATTCCGCACCCATTCGTCGATAGCGGGAATAGCCTCTTTGGGTGCAACCTCCATTTTTGTTTTTCCAATTTTTTCCGCCATTTCGAGTTGCGCCTCGACTAACACCCGTATTTCAGTCTGGGCCAGTTCCAGGGCGTCCACCAGCACGTCTTCGGAAACCTCGAAAGCACCCGCTTCCACCATGGTGACGCCGTCCCTGTGTCCGGTCACCACCAGGTCGAGCAGGCTCAGGTCCATGATATCCTCGGTCGGGTTGACCACCAGTTCGCCCTCGACGTATCCGATACGCACAGCACCCACGGGGCCGCTCCACGGAATATCTGAAAGCGCCAGCGCCATGGAGGCTCCGTTGATGGCCAGGATGTTCGGCGGATTGGACTGGTCCACCGAAAGCGTAGTGGCGACGACGTGTACGTCGTTTCTCATGTGCTGCGGGAAAAGGGACCTTATGGACCTGTCGATAAGCCTTGCTGTAAGGGTTGCGGTTTCAGATGGTCTGCCCTCGCGTTTTATGAATCCCCCGGGAATTTTGCCGGCCGAATAGAATCGTTCCTCGTAGTCGACCAGGAGAGGGAAAAAATCGAGCCCCTCTCTGGGTTTGTCGGTTACACAGGCCGTAACCAGAACCTCCGTCTCCCCCATGGATACCTTAACGGACCCGTTGGCCTGTTTGGCCATACGACCTGTCTCGAAAGTTATTGCGCTGTCTTTCACCTGAATGGTGCGTTTTTCGATCATATCTCGCGTTCCTCCTCATTTTCTCTTCGTTCTTTTCGATATGCACATAGAATATCATATGCACCAAAAGAACGGCGAGGGTGTGATGGTTCCACCCTCGCCGTCTCGGTTTGCGGTCTTCTGGTTATGTTTCGCTGTGCCTAATGGCGCAGCCCAAGTTTCCGGATAAGTGTGCTGTAACGTTCGAAATCCTTGACCTTCAGGTACTGGAGCAGCTTTCTGCGCCGACCGACCATTTTCAGAAGGCCCCGTTGGGAATGGTAGTCCTTTTTGTGTATCTTCATGTGTTCGGTAAGTTCACGAATCCTGGTCGTCAGGATGGCGACCTGAACCTCGGGAGACCCCGTATCCGCGTTGTGAGTCTTGTACTCTCCTATGATCCCCTGTTTCTTGTCCTTTTCAAGCATTTCTTTCACCTCGATAATAAAATCCCGAAACCCAGTAAAACAAAAGCGTTCAACCGCGTAACGGGTCCGGGGCATTATAGCACCCAGCATGCGTATTGGGCAAACACCACGAACAATTCTCGGAACATACCACAAGCAGACGTAAGGAAAGTATCATTCTGCACTCGACATTTTCTTAAATCTGTGGTTTTATTATTAATGATAGCAAGGTGCTTTTTCAATTATAAACCTTTGGGGGGAGAAAGGCATGAAGATCCTCATAATTGAGGACAACAGGGATCTCGTGCAGGTCCTGGCGGAAGGATTCGGCGAACACGGCTTTGCCGTCGAAAGCGCCTACGACGGCGTGGAGGGGCTCAACAAAGTCAGGAGCACCGATTATGACTGCGTAGTGCTCGATATAATGCTTCCTGAAATGGACGGCTACGAACTGGTGGAGAAAGCACGCGAAGAAGGCAAGGACGTTCCCGTAATCATGCTTACGGCCAAAGACAACATAGAGGACCGCGTGGAGGGCCTGAACAGAGGCGCCGACGACTACCTCGTTAAGCCTTTCGACTTCAGGGAACTGGTCGCCCGCATCAACGCCCTTATCCGCAGGAGAACGGAACAGAAACGGCCTCTGCTGATGTGCGGACCCCTTATGCTGGACCCCGTTGCGAGGGAATGCAAGGTGGACGGCGAAGAGATACCTCTTCGCCGCAGAGAGTTCGATATCATGGAACTGCTCCTCCGTTATGAAAACCAGGTCTTCACGAGAGACAGGATCATTGCTCATGTCTGGCAAAAGGAATACGACGGAACAAGCAATGTGGTGGACGTACACGTCAAATACCTGAGGGACAAGCTTCGCCCCTACAACATGGACACCCTGGTCGTTACCGTTCGAGGCGTTGGCTATAAGGTCACCTGCCCCGATTACGAATAATCGGGCGGCCCGGCGGTCGATGTTCCCGGATAAAGGCGTTGCAGCAACGCCATGAACAGGATATCTGTCGACGGGCGGAGAGAGAACGACGTTCTCCGCTCGTTTGGTTTTCGTGTTTCGCTGTACACCTTCCTTGCGCTGCTTGCGACATCTTTCCTTTTTGGAATCGGTGGATTCTTTCTTGAATCACGCGCCGGTCTTGCGAGGATTGACTCCCGACTGACCCGGGAAGGCCAGTCATACCCGGTTGTCGTGGTTGACGACCGGCCTTCCCCTTTTGTGCAGAATGTAGAAAACGCTCCGGAGCTCGACGGGTATGCTGTACAGGAGATTCTTGGCAACGACTTGCCTTTGACGGTTGATTCAAACGGTCGATTCGTCTCCACGACACTGCTTCTGACTCCTTTTTTACCATTTCTCCCCCGGGACGGCCTCTGGCGTGTCAGGTCAATCTCCACGACACGTGACGGCGAACCGGACTATAGTATCTTTTTCGCTCCACTCAGTGAATTTATCGCCTCAAGACGAGCCCTTGCAAAGATTTTATGGATGGTCCTCCTGTCGGCTACGGTGCTCTCTGCCCTTTTTGCACACCTTATAGGAATCGCGGCCGGAAAACCCTTTGCAAGACTTAAAAGCGCTTTTTCGGGAGTATCGATCTCCAACATGGGCCTGGGGAACATTCAACCGGGGGATTCCCCTGAAACCCGGGAACTGATAGACACAATGAACGGCATACTGGCCAACCTCGAGCGATCCATCAACCAGTTGCAGCAGTTCACCTCGGACGCCAGCCACGAACTTCGAACGCCTCTGGCCATAATGAAGGGACAGGCCGATATAGCCCTTCTCAAGGAAAGAACACCAGCCTACTACGAACAAAAGATCAAAGATATGATGACGCAGATAGAAATAATCCAGACCCTGGTGGGATCGCTGCTTGAGCTGGCTAGACTTGACATATACGACGACAGATCATCATGGACGAGCGTAGACCTGCCTTCGCTGGTTCGTGACGCCGCAAAATCGGCGGAGCCTCACCTCGGGGAAAAGAAACAGACCCTGAAAAAGGACCT
>CAZBLL010000029.1:0-11495 GCA_964492625.1 uncultured Synergistaceae bacterium | reverse complement strand
TCTCACGTCTTACGTCTGACGTCTTACGGTTCTATTCTTTTCTGCCAACTGATCGCTGCCAGCTGCCAGCTGCCTCCTGGTTTTTCTGTCTCCTTGTCAATGTGGGCTGTCGGCTTTGCTTTCGGCGCTCAGAATGGCCGCTTCCGGTTCTCCGATCTCTATATGAATACCCACCATGCGGACGGCCTCGCCCGCGGCGTTGCGTTCAACCACTTTCGTCTTGTCCAGTATCCATGTCCAGCCGCCGTTGGCCCTGAGCATCCGGTAAATATTGTTCTGCGCGTCGCAGCCGCCCGGGGCCATGCAGCGCTGTACGTTTTCCGTCGCCCTGTCGAGGTCCTCCGGATGAACAAGGTCTTTCCATCCATCGTATGAAGGAACAATCTCGTTTGCGTCGTAACCAAGCATGGCGGCGTAGCCGCTGTTAAAAAATATCCTGTCCGAAGATATATCCCATTCCCAAAGTCCGTCCCGGTAACCGTGCAGCAGTTTCTCCATGTGCGCGGCCCTGGTGTCGGTTTCCTTTTTTTGATTTTCGCGTTTCTTTTCCTCATCCAGCACCCGAATAGACGCCGCAATATCCTGCGCCGTTTCAAAAAAAAGGTCCTGCTCCTCGCTGTCGGTTTCGAAGCCCTCCGGGAGCGAAACGCATATCAGTCCCAGTATTACGCCGTCGTATTCAAGCCGGGTGATCATTACACCCTTGCCCTTGTACGAATCCATAAGGGGAGCGTCGCTGAAAGGAACCAGATTCCTGTTAAGCGTAACGCCCGGTGTAAGCAGCACTTTCCATCCCCAGTCGTTGAGCTCCTGGTTGCAAAGTTTTTCCGAAAGCGGGTTCCCTCCCCCGTCGCGCCCCGTCTCCGTTACGGTGAACAGCTTGCCGGTGCCGTCCATCAGGGCTATCCACACGTTGGCGTACCCGCGAGTGTCCAGGAGGTGGCCGCATATCCCGGGGATGAGCCTGTCAAGGTTTCTCTCCCTGTTTATCAGCCGGTTGACGCCCCTTACGGAGCGCAGTATGTCGTTGAGATGTTCCAGTTCGTAGCTGGCTTTCTTGATGTCGGTGGTGTCGCGTCCAACGGCCAGTATTTCAAGGAGCTCTCCCTCTTCGGAGAAAACCCCCCTGTTGGACCAGCGGGTCCACCTTTTGGTCCCTCCGGGTCCGAAGACGGGGTGCTCGCGGAAAATATAAGGGTTATCGGGAGAAAGAGACATCAGGTCGGCCCAAAGCTGCTCCCATTCCCTGGGAGGTAGTATCAGGCTTATCTTCTGTTCCGGTACGGTTGCGCGGTCCACCTCGAAATAACTGCAGTATGCGTCGTTGGCGAAAAGCAGGTTGCCCTGCATGTTGAACCTGCAAACCATTTCCACCTGGTTTTCAACCATTCCAAGGTATAGTTGCGTGGTCTCTCGAAGGGCCTGTTCGGTTTCCTTCATCTTCGTAAAGTCTCTACCCACGGCCTGTATCTCGCGCAAAAAACCCCTGGTGTCGAAAATGCCCCTGAATATCCAGTGCTCACGGCGCTTGTCGCCGGCCGGGTCCGTCGAAACAGTTTCGTACTCGGCCACCGGGGTTTCGGGTGTAAGCGACGGGAAAAGCGTTTCTTCCAGATGTTTTGCCTGTTCGCACTCCAGCGGATCGAGAAAATTCCTGAGCATGGCCTCGCCCGGACCAAGCCCCATGCGTTTCTCGTAGGAGCGGTTTGCGAACGATATCTGGCCTTCCGGGTTGAAACGCACGACAAAATCCATCTGGTCGTTCACTATGGCAAGGTAGCGCTGTTCGCTTTCTTTAAGTTTCTTTTCCGCTTTTTTCGATTCGGTTACGTCGCGTCCCACGCACTGTATCTCCACAAGGTTGCCCGCAGCGTCGAAAATGCCCCTGTTGCTCCACTGCTCGTAGCTTATTTCCCCCCCGGGGAAAACCGAGTAGGAGTTATCGATGTTGGTCGGGTTATCCGGGGTCAGTTTTTCGAAATGTTCCCTGCAGAGGCGTCCCGCCTCACCGCAGTCGACATGTGCGAATATGGAAGAACCCAGCAGCTCCTCCCGGCTTTTGCCGAACCGCCTGCAGTAGGCCTCGTTTACAAAGGTAAGGGAGCCGTCCTCCGGTGTTATTCGTATGACCATATCGTCCTGGTCCTGAACGACCGACTGGTAGCGTTTCTCGCTGTGCTCCAGTTCCTGCTGAATGTTCTTGATCTCGGTAATATCTCTTCCCTCGGACTGAATTTCGACAAGTCGTCCCTGCCCGTCGTATATGGGCTTGTCGTACCAGTGCATCCACCTGACGTCGCCCTCGGCGTTAGTTGCCTTTTCCTCACATGCCAACAGGGTTTTCCCCGAAAGCATACGCTGCAGAATGGTGTGCTCGTGGGGGATATCCTCTTTGGGGATCAGGTCCAGCAGGCTCGTTCCGCAGATGGTTTCGGGGTCTGCCTTGCGGAAACGGCAATATGGCTGGTTGGCGAAAGTTATGGTGAAATCGGGTTTCCAGCGCACGATGAAGTCGTTCTGCGTTTCAAGTATCCCCTCCAGCATCTGCCTGTGCTGGAAAAGCTGTTCTTCGGCTTCCGCCCTCCCGAACGCCTGGTCGAGGATGTTTGCGAAAATACCCAGTATCCCCAGGTCTTCTTCGTTAGGGGTTGCATGTTGGTGTCGCCGGCCAAATACGATAAATCCCCTTGTATGTTCCAGGCCGATACCTGTCGCCAGAAGCCCGCTGAATCCGGCTTCGCCGAAAAACCGCCGTTCGGACGAATCTTCCGGGAAATCGTCGGGCGATTTGATGTTGAGCAATCTGCTGTTTTTGATTTGTCCCCCCAGCCACGGAAACTGTGGGGGCCGCGGTGCGTCGTCGGGCGACTTCGCCATTAACCGCTGAACCTGTTGGCCGGTTTCGTAAAAGCGCACTACCCATGCGGCGTCGGTCTCTAGAAAAGCGTTTATCTCGGTCAGGCCCCTCGCCAGCTTCGAGGCGAGTTCGCCCTTTTCCAGAAAGAGGGAAGAAAGAGACGCCGTCAGTTTCTGGAACCGAAGACGCTGTTTGAGCGTTTCCGACGCCCGCACCCGTGAAGTTATGTCTCCGTAGATTACGTATACGAGCCGTGTACCGTCGGGCAGTTCCAGCAACGTCTGAACCAGGGAGAGGTGAATCAGCGAGCCGTCCTTGCGTTGCCTTACAACGTCCCGGTTTATGTTTTCCCCGTTCCAGAAACGGCTGTCCATGTCCCTGGCTTCCTTTTGTATCTCGGGGTCCAGGGCCACTATCTCGTTTACGTCCCTGCCTATGATGTTGTCCGAAACCGAATAGCCGAACATGCTGTAGAACGCCCTGTTTGCCTTGAGAATATTACCGTTGGCGTCTTCCAGCGTGACGGAGTAGGGTGACGATTCGAACAGTTTTTCGAAAAACAGTTTTTCCTTGCGGATCGAGGTCTCAAGCCTGGCCTGGTCGCTCATGTCTATGAAAACGTTGTAGTCCAGGTGGGTCTTTTCGTCCACCTGAAAAGGAAACTGGTATATCTTGACCGGTATTGGGGTTCCGTCTTTTTTGGTTCGCATCGTGTTGAGCGTAAGCATCTGCTTTTTGTTCCACACCGCGCTGTTGACGTTGCGGGCCTCCCGCAGCATTTCGGGGCCCGTGGTCACCAGAGCATCGGCGTTTTCACCGGCTATTTCGTCCATGGTATAGCCGAACATGTTCAGAAACGCCCTGTTGGCGCGCCTCACGTCGCCGTCGCAGTCGCAGATCAATATGGCTATGGGAGTGTCGGAAAACAGTTTCTCAAAAAAGACGCGCTCGCGCTGTATGTTAGCTTCCATTATTTCGTGTTCCGAAATATCCCTGTACACCCCGTAGGCGCCCACAAGCTTGCCGTTGTCGTGGATGGGGCCCGCCAGTATGGAAACGGGAACAGGTTCCCCCCGGCGATTTTCACGAATGGTGTTTTCAAGTACGCAGGGTTGTTCCAGTATATTGGAGGCGATCTGTTCGGCCTCCTTGCGCACCGGGGCCGAACGGGACACAATAGAGTCGATGTCTTTGCCCATGGCCTCCTCGAGAGCGTAGCCGAACATTTCGCAGAAAACCCTGTTGGCGTAGGTTATTCTGTTCGATCGATCACAGATCACCATGCCCTCTGGCGCGTTTTCAACAAGGAGTCGTATGTGCTGTATTCCCACAAGGGAATGCGGTTCGTTTTTTTTCGGCATCCTGTTCATTCCGCCTCCTGGGGGGAGAATAATCCAGCCAGTATTGTATCACGCTGTTGCGCCCCGACATCAACATACGGGAGATGGTGAATTGATGGAAAACGTTGTTCCTTCAGCGCTTCTTCTCGCCGCCCTGGCGGCGGGGTTTCTGGCGGGCCTGGCCGCCGCCTGGTTCCTGCGGATAATTCAGGCAAGGACCGCCCGCGACCTGGCGAACGAACTGTTCCGGCAGAGCGAGGGTGGACGCGGCGCACAGGGGGGCGCGCTCATGGAGCAGGCCAGAAACGCCTTCGGCAGTCTGTCCCTGCAGGCTCTTTCGAGGTCGACCGACGAGTTTCTCAAGCTGGCCCAGTCGAAGCTGGCCGCCGAAAGAGACATGTCGGGAAAGGACCTGGACCAGAAAAAAGGACTTATCGACAGTCAGCTTCAGGAGATGACAAAAAAACTGCAGGATGTTTCCCGACTGATGGGCGATCTGGAAAAAGACCGCGCCCACGCCTACAGCCAGCTGGCCACCAGGATGCAGGAGGTAAGCGAGCGCACGGCTGCGCTTACTCAGACAACCGGCTCCCTGCGCGAGGCTCTTTCGAGCAGCAGGGTCAGGGGGCAGTGGGGCGAGCGCATGGCCGAGGACGTGCTTCGCGTGGCCGGTTTCGTGGAAGACGTCAACTACCGCAAGCAGAAAACCATGGAAGCATCGGGCGCCCGGCCCGACTTTACGTTTCTTCTGCCGCGGGGGCTTACGCTCAATATGGACGTAAAGTTTCCCTACGACAACTACATGGCTTTTCTGGAGGCCGAGTCCGAACCGGAAAAGGACCGGTTCTGCAAAACCTTTCTTAAAGACGTAAAGCAGAAGATAAAGGAAGTAACCTCGCGGGAATACATAGACCCCGAGCACAACACGGTGGACTACGTGCTTCTGTTCATACCCAACGAGCAGATATACGCCTTTATCCACGAAAACGACTCATCGATTCTGGACGAGGGCCTCAGAAACCGAGTGGTCTTCTGCTCGCCGGTAACGCTTTACGCCGTACTGGCAGTAATTCGGCAGGCGGTGGACAATTTCGCCCTCGAAAACACGTCAAACGAAATACTGTCGCTTATGGGGACTTTCAAAAAACAGTGGGGCGAGTTCCTCAAGAAAATGGAGCACATGGGAAAACAGATAGAGGCGACCCGAAACGACTACGAGGCGCTTGTCACCACGCGCAGGAGACAACTGGACAAGCCCCTGTCCAGGCTGGAGGAACTGCGCACAATGAGGAACATATCCCCGGCGCTGCTGGATGAAGGCGAAGAGCCCATAGAAGCGGAAACGGAAGAAGAGCCATGTGAGCCGGAAGAAGAGCCTGTTCAGGATTCCTGGTAGAGAATTACCGTAGAAACATTGTCCTGTAAGGGGTTTTTGGCCGCCAATACGCTTTGAACCAGAGCCTGGGCCGGGTCGGCCCTTGCGGAGGCGAGAGTTTCGGCTATCGTCGTCTCGGAAACGGTGTTCCACAACCCGTCGCTGGCCAGCAGCAGCATGTCGCCCGCCTCCGGTTTCATCGGTTCGGCCGGAATGCATATCTGCGACATGCCCCCTATAAAACTTGTCAGCGCGCCCGTGGAACCCGTCGCGTGGTCGGTGGTGAGCAGGGCAAGGTCGCCTTTTCTGTACAGGTATATACGGCTGTCTCCCACCGAAAGCCACCACACCAGGTCGTCAAGCGCCAGAACGCAAACAAGGGTGGAGCCGCACAAACCGGGGAAACCGAAACGCGTTCCAAGCCGCATTACGTTTCCGTCGGCTCTTCTGGCGGCATTCAGCAGCATCTGCCGGGGGTCTTTTGCGGATTGCTCCCGCAACCCCGCCGTAATGGTCCGGACCGTTTCATCCGCCGCCTCGGCGCCCATAGGCATACCGCCCATGCCGTCGGCTAAAACGGCCATGGTCATTTCCTTTGTTGTTTCAACGGCTGTACGGTCTTCCTGTCGTTTTCTGGCGCCCTGCGCCTGCGCGGTGTAAACGGAAATATGCATAACGGGCCTCCATTGTGCAGGACAACCACTTGCACTGTTATAGTATAGAAGAAAAAGTTTCATTTATTGAACCATTTTTCGCTTTTGTGCGCAAAATCGATGATATAATGTATATCGCCCGACCTCGAAAAGACCATTCGGTCGGCAATTTCCCCCCGGGGGGGTGTGCTTTCCATGCGCCGAAAGATCGCCGTTCTTTTCATTGCCGTATTCTTCCTTTGCGCCGCAGCTTCCCTCTCGGCCGGGGAGCGGCAAGTGCGTGTAGGCGTCTACCAGGACAGCCCTCTTGTGTTCGTCGACGAAAACGGAATTGTCCAGGGAGTCTACGCCGATTTTCTGCGCGAGGTGGCGCGCCTGGAGGACTGGCGCATCACATGGATTCCCGGTACCTTCAGCCAGGGTCTCGAGCGCCTCGAAAAGGATGAAATAGACCTCTTCACGGCCATAGCATATTCCGAACAACGCGCCGAAAGATTTGACTTCAACCGCCTTGCGATCACGGCCAACTGGGGCGCCTTCTACGTTCCCAGGGGGCTTTCGGCCCAGTCCATACTCGACATGGAAGGCAGGGTCGTAGCCGTGGTGAGCAAAGATGTCTACTTTGCAAACCTGGTCGACCTTGCGGCGCGCTTTGGTATCTACTGCGACTGTCTCGAGGTAGAAAACTACGACGCAGCCCTCAGGGCGCTGGAAGAAGGCCGCGCACAGGCCGCCCTTGTCAGCAGGCTGTTCGGCGAAGTCAACGCAAAAAAATACAACGTGGAGTCCACCTCCATAGTAATAGCCCCGGTGGAGCTTCGATTCGCCATGCCCAAAGGGACAGGCGCGGTGCTTTCACAGACGCTGGACTTCTACATTTCCAGCATGAGGCGCGAACCCTCTTCCGTTCTCAGCCGCTCCGCCCAGCGCTGGATATCCGGTGACCAGCCCGAGTCAGGACAGGCCTTTCTCTTTTTGATATCCATTGTCGTAATATGCTCGCTGGCTATCATTCTGCTTATCAGCTTTGTCTTCAGAATGCAGATAGGCAAACGGACGCTGGAACTGTTCAAAAGCAGGCAGGACCTCTCGCGCGAAAAACTCTTTTTCGAACAACTGTTCGAGCAGGGGCCCGACGGCATAGCGCTGGAAAAACCCGAAGACAACCGGATAATAAGGGTCAACGGCGCCTTCGAGACAATTTTCGGCTACTCCCGCGACGAGTGTCTTAATAAAATGCTCAACGATCTCGTGGTTCCGCCCACGCTTATCGACGAGGCCAGCGCCCTGGACGACATTGGCTCCCAGGGGAAACCACTTTTCACGGAGACGGTCCGGATGCGAAAAAACGGCGAGCGTTTCGACGCTTCCATTTCATCCGTTCCCGTTATTTCAGGCGATGATCTTATAGCTACCTACACCATATACAGGGACATTTCCAAGCGCAAGCAAGCGGAACGCGAACTTTTGGCGAGCCGGGAGGAAATAGGCCACAGCCTGGAGCGCATGCAGCGTATATGGGAGCAAACCATCGACGTGCTGTCCACTGCCGCCGAAACCAGAGACCCCTATACGGCCGGTCACCAGAGACGCGTAGCGGCCCTGGCAATCGCCATAGCCAGGGAAATGGGGCTTTCGGCGCAAACTATCCAGGCCGTTTCGCTGGCGGCCCGCATACACGACATAGGAAAAATAAACATACCGGCGGAAATACTCAGCAAACCCGGCAAACTGGGCGAAGTGGAGTTCGGCCTCATAAAGACCCACCCCCAGGTGGGGTACGAGATCATCCAGGGCATAGAAATGCCATGGCCCGTGGCGGAAGTAGTGCGCCAGCATCACGAGAGGCTCGACGGCTCCGGTTACCCGAGGGGTCTTCAGGGCGAGGAAATACTTCCGGAAACCCGTATAGTGGCCGTGGCCGACGTCGTAGAGGCCATGTCGAGCCACAGGCCGTACCGGGAGGCAAAAGGAATAGGACCCGCCCTGGCGGAGATTGAATCGGGAATGGAAACCAGGTACGACCCCGAGGTCGTAAAGGCCTGTCTGAAGCTGTTCCGCGAGGGGAGTTTCGAGTTCCCCCAGGTGTAATCTAGAATTCAATTCTCCATACAACACAGCAAATTGAGTCTTTTGTCGGAAATATGACTAAAATATTGACAATAACCTGCAAAGCGATAGAATCTCTCAGGATCATTTTGGAGGCCCCCGGAGGGCCCGAAAGATCGGAGGGATTTCTGATGCGTAATACCGGAGCAGACCAGAGAAACCTGAACCAGGCGCTAGGAACAGTTACAGCCGCAGCGGCTTCCATTACCGGAGTAACCTTCAAGGTTGCATCGCTGCTTGTTCAGTACGTGTAGTTTGTTCGCCGCACATTAGCGACCAAACCCCTCAACGCCGAAGCATACACTTCAAAACAGCCGGGGCCCGGATATCCGGGCCCCGTTTTTTGCCTAATCAACAGTCTTGCGGAACTTCAACAGGCTTATCCCTAGAAACAGCAGGATCAGCGCCGAAAGCATTCCGACCTGGCGCCACAAAAACGCCATACCCACCCCTTTCAGCATGATCGCCCGTATTATCTGCAAAAACCACGTAAGAGGCAGCACGCTGCTTACCCAGTAGAAAAGCCTGGGCATAGCCTCGCGCGGAAACATGAACCCCGAAAGCAGAATGCTGGGCAGCAGGCCGAAAATGGACATGGTCATGGCCTGCATCTGGTTTTTTGCCACGGTCGATATCAGCACTCCCCAGGCCAGCGTCGCCGCTATGAAAAGGAACGTAAGCAGGTAAAGCAGAGGCATGCTGCCCCGAAACGGCACGCTGAACACGAATTCACCTATCAGCAGGCCCAGGGTCATCTGCATATACCCCACCGCCAGATAGGGAAGTATCTTGCCCACCATAAGCTCCCACGGTCTCATGGGCGTAACCAGCAACTGCTCCAGAGTGCCCCGTTCCCGTTCACGCACTATGGCCATGGAAGTCACCATCATCATCGTCATGGTGAGGATAACGCCCAGTATTCCCGGAACCTGGTACCATGGCGACCTGAAATCCCTGTTGTACCAGGCCCTTACGCGTATGTCGTAGACGGGGCTGTACTTGAGGCCCGTTTTCTGGGCCAGCAGTTCGCGGCTTTTGATCATGCCCAGCATTTCCGCCGTGCTTATGGCCGAAGCCGCCGAAAGCGAATCCGAGGCGTCCACTATCACCTGTACCTGGGCCGGGCCGCCCCTGTCCACAAGAGAGGCGAAATCCGGCGGGATAATAACGCCCACCTTGGCGCGTCCCGCCTGTATCCGGTTTGTAACCCCGGCGAAACTCGACAGATTCTCCGTAACGTCGAAATACTCCGTGGCGGTGAAGGCCTCCATCAATTCGCGGCTCTGCCTGCTCATCGACTGGTCGAACAGAACCGTTTCAAGGTGTTTTACGTCAGTGTTGATGGCGAAGCCGAAAATTATCAACTGGACGACCGGTATCATGACCATCATCGCCAGGGTCAGTCGGTCGCGGCCCATCTGTATGAATTCCTTGCGTACAAGAGCCATAAGTCTGTTCACCGTTGGGCCTCCTGTTCGTGTCCCTTCGAAAGAAAGACGAATATATCTTCCAGCGTCGGCTGTATGCGCCTGGCGCCCTGCGCCGGAGGGGGAGAATCGGGGGCTGTCATCACGTGCAGCGCGTCGCCGCAGACGTAGGCGTCCAAAACGTCTTTTGAGCCGATTTTGTCCAGAAGCTCCATCGGCGCTTCCGAGCGGATGCTCCACAGAGCCCTGTTCAGGGAATCCTTCAGCTTTGAAGGAGAGCCCGAGGCTATAAGGTCGCCGTCGAGGATGAATCCCAGGTCGTCGCAATGCTCGGCCTCGTCCATGAAATGCGTCGTCACCATTATCGTCGCGCCTCCCGCAGCAAGGTCGTAGATGATATCCCAGAAAGCCCTTCTTGAATCAGGATCCACGCCGCTTGTTGGCTCGTCCAGAAAAATGAGCGACGGGTCGTGAATGATGGCCGCGCCCAGCGCCAGGCGCTGCCGCACTCCGCCCGAAAGTCCCGAGGTCAAACGTCCCTCTTGTCCTTCAAGACCCGCCATGCATATCATTTCGTGTATCCGCCGTTCCAGGGCGTTGCCCTCCAGGCCGTACATTCGCCCGTAGAACCGCAGGTTTTCCTCTACCGTAAGGTCGCCGTACAGGCTGAATTTCTGCGACATGTAGCCGATGCGCCCGCGGATTTTCTCCGGCTCGCTCGACACGTTCATGCCCAGCACCTCGCCCGAACCGGCCGACGGCTCCAGAAGGCCGCAGAGCATTCTTATGGCCGTGGTCTTTCCCGAACCGTTGGGTCCCAGAAAACCGAAAATGCTTCCTGTTCGAACCGTAAGGTCCAGTTCGTTCACCGCCGTAAAGGTTCCGAATCGTTTCGTCAGTTTACGCGTTAGAACAGCCGTTTCGCTCATGACGTTCCTCCGTGGGTCAATTGAACGAAAAGGTCCTCAAGCGACGGTTCCGCCTCGTCTATCGAAAATCCCGCGGGCCGGTCCTCCAGCACTTGGCGTATGCGATCTCCCGCTTCTGTTGCGTCTTTCGCGGCGACGTGCAGCGTATCGCCGAAAGGCGCGACATCGCCTATATCCAGTTTTCTGATCAGGGGAACAAGCGGATGCAGCTCTCCCGGTGGGCCCGATATCACCAGAACCTGAAACGGGTATTTCGCCTTCAGTTCGGCCGGAGCGCCCAGCGCGATGAGAGCGCCTTTGTGTATAAAGCCGACCCTCTGACACAGCTGAGCCTCATCCATATAGGGGGTAGTGATAAGGATGGTGAGGCCGTCGCCGTGCAGCTCGTAAAGTATTCGCCAGAATTCGCGCCTCGACACCGGGTCCACGCCCGTGCCCGGCTCGTCCAGCAGCAGCACCCGGGGGCGGTGCAGCAGAGCCGCCGACAGCGCCAGTTTCTGTTTCATGCCGCCCGACAGATGCCCCGTCAGCCTTTTTTTAAAGCGCAGCAGGCCGGTTCTATCCAGCAGGCTTTCGGCCCGGTTCGCAAGCTCCCTGCCCGAAAGGCCCCACAGCGAACCAAAAAAGCGCAGGTTTTCCATTATCGTGAAATCTTCGTACAGGCTGAAGTGCTGGGGCATGTATCCAAGCGGGGCGTCACCGTTCTGCCCTATGGCGGCGTCGCCCGAATCGGGGAGTGAAACGCCCGCAAGTATCC
The DNA here is from genome assembly GCA_964492625.1 of uncultured Synergistaceae bacterium. Classification (GTDB taxonomy): domain Bacteria; phylum Synergistota; class Synergistia; order Synergistales; family Thermovirgaceae; genus CAZBLL01. The sequence continues at coordinate 48 of CAZBLL010000029.1, read as the reverse complement.
GCAGAGCGGTGGTCTTTCCCGCTCCGTCGGGTCCCACCAGGCCGAAAA
>CAZBLL010000028.1:0-11707 GCA_964492625.1 uncultured Synergistaceae bacterium | reverse complement strand
CTTCCCAGAGGAAACCCCACCACGGCCGCCGTTTTTACTGCTGTTCCCGCGAGCGCCGACGCGGCGGCGGGGGTCAGGGAAAGAGGAACACACACCGAGGCAAATTTGTTGTCCACGGCTTCCCGGCAGAGTTTGTCGATATCCGGGGTTGTGGCCCAGGACGAAAGAAGCGTATGATCTATGGAGCTTCTTACGTTATCGATCGAAGGCTGCTCAAAAAAACCTGCTTCGGCGCGAGCCGCCTTTTTCCCTGCCCGCTGCGCAAGAAGTTCAATCTCCGTCATGGTTTGAATCTCCTTCCTTCATGCAAGTACAAACCTCGCGATTTCCGGAACCAGTCGCAGTGAAAGAGACGCGGCTGATCTCTATTTCCCCCTTGCGCTCGAGAGAAAGCAGAAGGTGAAGCAGCGAAGAAGGGGAAATACCTATTGCTCTTGCGCGTTCGGCTATGTCGATGTCGCCGGTTGCGCCTTCTTCCCTGAGTATTTCTCTGCCCAGCAGAGACACCCACTGGTCGAACAGTTCCTGCAACTGGGGAGTCGCGGATCCCGCGACCTGCGCCGTTCTGGCGACGGATTCAACCAGCATGGCGCAAATATGACCACATTCTCCAAAGATCTCTTCGGTGTTCATGGTTTGTGATTGTTCCATAAGGTTCAACTCCCGTTAAAGGATATAGACAAGAAACTTGAAAAAGCTTTCTCCTGACGAGTATATACCATCATTGCTCAAAAGCGGCCCCCATTGCTTTACAATGATATGAAAATCTGTTCGGATGGATACTCTGTGCGGGAGTTGAGCCGATGAGAATTCTTCTTCTGGGTTTCGGAAACGTGGGAAGGGCTTTTTGCGAACTGCTACACACAAGGAGAAAGCGACTGCTCGACCGGTTCGATCTTTCACCGTTGCTGGTGGGGGTGGCTACCCGGACGCGAGGGTGCGTGGCGGCTGATGAAGGTCTAAACATAGAACAGCTGCTGGAATCCGAAAGCCGCACAGGCAAAATCGCAGACAGCGTGAATTTCCGGGGAGATCATTCGGACCGTTCCGCGGCTATGGTCGCGGAAATGGAATACGACATCCTGGTGGAATGCACGTCCACCAACATTTCCTCCCCGGGACCTGCAACGGAGCATATCAGCGTCGCCCTGCAGAGGGGAAAACATGTGGTGACTTCGAACAAAGGACCTCTCCTGTACGGATGGAAAAAACTCTGCGATATGGCCGAAAGGAACAATGCCCGCTTCCTGTACGAGGCTACAGTGATGGCGGGAACGCCGTTTTTTTCCTTCATCAGGGAATGCCTCAGAGGGGCGGATGTTGTGTCGTTCGAGGGTGTGGTAAACGGTACCTGCAACTATATGCTTGAACTCATGAACCAGGGTTCATCACTGGATGAAGCACTTCTCGACGCCAGAAGGAGAGGTTTCCCGGAGCCTGACCCGGCTTTTGATATTGAGGGCTGGGACAGCGCCGTGAAGGCGCTCATAGTCGCTCAGGCGGTTATGGGATATCCACCAGGGGATCTTTCATCGGCGGAGGTTTCAGGGATCCGCAGCGTTACGTCGACAATGCTTCGCGAGGCCTCGCGGTCGGGAGGCGCGGTACGCCTGATCGCAAGGGTGGAGAACAAACCCGGCGGAACACGCGTGAGCGTTCAGCCGGAGATAGTATCCTGCGACAACCCGCTTTCCAGGATACGGGGGGCGTCCAACGGGGCGCTTCTGGGCACGGACTCACTTGGGGAGATACTTGTTGCCGGCGGCGGAGCCGGACCTGTAAGGACGGCGTTTGCGCTCATGAGCGACATGGTGACTGCGGCGGTATCGCGATGAGTCTTTATTCAACCGTGGCGCTGGCCCTGTCCCTGGTTCTTCTGGCGACTGGTCTCATTGGGTATGGTTCGTCTGGTTTCGCCCCGCACGCTCTTATCTCGGGAATGGTGCTGGCCCTGCTTGCCGGAACGAACGAGTGGAAGCGTCTAAGGGCCAGAACCCGCCTTGCCGATGCAATGGAAAAAGCCTTCGCTGTATCCGATTCCGCCGGCGAGGCGGCCGGGAAGTGCGTTTCGATACTTGAAAATATGGCGGGGGCTCCATTTCCCTGCCTCATGGTCCTGGACAGGTCCGGTAAAAAACTGAGTATGATTGCCGGATCGGGACCTTATCTCCATGAAAAGGTCCTTCACGAAGGTTCGGGGATATGCTGGCGGGCTCTTCGAAAGGGGTGTTCCCAATATGCGCCGGATGTTCTTAAAGACCCCGATTATGTTGATATAGGCCCGGCGGCGGTCTCCGCAATGGCAATTCCCCTGGGGCGGGAAGGCGCATTTATCGGTGTACTCGACTGCGAATCCATAACCCCGGGAAAGCCGGACACAAAAACCCGCGAACTTCTGGAGGCGGCGGCTCCGAGGCTGGCTTCGGGTCTGAGGCCGTTGTTGCGTAACGAACGGATAACGGAGGTACTCCGCAGGACCCTTGCGAATCTGCGCGCGAGCCGCAGTACGCTGCGCGGTGAAAAACACCAGTTCGAATCGGTGAGATCAAGCATATTCGACGCAAAACGGCGTGAACAGATAACGAAGATCATGCTGAATCTGCTTAGGGAACCCGGAAGCCTGGCAGATGTCGAGCTTTTAAGCAGCAGGCTTGTGGAGCAGATAAGGGACGGCCTGGGTTATCCCAATATCTATATAGTGGTAAGGGAGTCGGGCGACAGGGACTCGCCCAGTTTTTCCTTCAGGCTGGCTGCTTCGTGCGGCCTTTGCCAGACGGAATTCGTCAAAACCCTCACTTCGGACAACCTCAAGGGTATATGGGGTAAGGCCGTATCTACGGGAAAGGCCTACCTTTGCGACGATTGCCTCAACGACGAAAACTATATCATGGGGAACCCGGCCACCCGGTCGGAGCTTACGGTTCCGATGGTCTTCAGAAACAGGGTATGGGGCGTCATCGACCTTCAGAGCGATGCTCAAAACGCCTTTACCGATTACGATATAAAGGCCATGACGCTGATAGCCTCGACGCTTGCGATACTTTACGAAAACGCCTCGACGGTACAGGCGCTTGAAAAACGGTCGAGCCAGATGCGGGTGCTCCACGATATAGTCTACGACCTCGCGATAGCGACTGACGTTCAGGAACTCTGCAAGAGAGTGGTGGATCTTTTGTCGACAAGGCTGGGTTTTGCCGCGGCCACTGTCTTCGGGGTAACCGAAGATGGATTGCCCGAGGTGCTTGCGTCATCGGCCTACAAACCGGAGGAATACGCCAAAAACACGACGCTGCTGCAGGAGGGATCAAGCCTGGTCGGAAAAGCCATAAAGAGGCGCAGCCTGCAGAACACGCCCGATGTATATCTGGAAAGCGACTGGGTGCCTATCGTCACAAAAGCGAAAAGTCAACTTGATGTCCCTATTGAATACGGGGATGAACTGTTCGGTGTTCTTACCATAGAGGATGGTGAATTCAACGCGTTTTCACCGGAAGACGAGGAACTTTTCGCCGTCATGACCAGGCACATAGGCATCTCATGGAAAATGCAGAACATGCTTTCCGGGTTGCAGAAGATGGCCATGCGCGACCCCATGACCAATTTCTGGAACATACGCTACCTGAACAGCCGCCTTGCGGAGGAGGTCGCGCGCGCCCGGAGAACTCAAACCTCACTTTGCCTGATAATGGCCGACGTAGGCGATTTCAAGGAAATCAACGATACTTGCGGTCATCTTGCCGGGGACATGGTTATATTGAAGATAGGCGAGAAACTGCAGGAGATAATTCGCAGATACGATCTTGTGGCTCGTTACGGAGGGGACGAATTCGTTCTGCTCCTGCCCGGGGCGGATCGAGAGATTGCGCAGGAGATAGTGGAACGTTTCAGTGTCCTGGAAGTAGAGGCCGGTGAATGCGCCAGCAGAACGGTTCACCTCGACGCCGGGATCGCCGTTTTCGGTGAAGACGGCGAAACCCCCGGAGAGCTGATAGGCAAGGCCGACAGGTTTATGTACGAAAACAAAAGGCTCCGAAAGAACGGAATGGCCTGAAAAAAGCGAGGCTCAGAATGGAAAAAGGGATACGGAAATGGGCGTCCCGGGTATGGGGCATTTCCAGGGATCTTTACGAACACCCCGAAATCGGGGGCAGAGAGTATCACGCCGCCGCCTCGTGGTCGAATTTGCTGCAGGAAGGCGGTTTATCGGTGAAACGGGGGTTATGCGGCCTGGAAACGGCCTTTTCCGCTGAATCCGGAGCTGGTAACGACCCAGGCTATGCGCTCCTGGCGGAGTACGACGCCCTCCCGCGCATGGGCCATGGATGCGGCCACAACCTGAGCGGAGCAATGAGTGTTCTGGCGGCGCTTGCTCTTGCCGACAGCGGCGCAGAAGGCAGGATAGTCGTCTTCGGCACGCCGGCCGAAGAGACCGACGGCGCCAAAGTGCATCTTTCAAAAAAGGGGGCTTTCGACGGATGCGGCCTGGCGGCAATGATTCACTGCGGGAACGAAACGGTCGTTCCCTACAGGTCGCTTGCAATGGACGCTCTTTCGTTCAGGTTTACCGGAAAGTCGGCGCACGCCGCCGGTGCTCCATGGGAGGGGAAAAGCGCCCTTACCCCCCTTCGTCTGTTTTTCCATCCCGCCGACTTGCTGTCTCAACATGTGGCCCCAGCCGCCAGGATACACGGAGTCGTCGCCGCCGGCGGCGACGCGCCCAATGTTATTCCTTCGTTTGCCGAGGGCAGGTGGTACTTGCGGGCTCCTCACAGGCAGGAACTGGACAGGATCGCAAGACGGGTGGTTCTCTGCGCCGAGGGGGCGGCCATAGCTACTGAAACGACAATGGAATATTCCCCTTTCGAGCTGTCATTCAACGCCATGCGCCCGAACCGCGCCGCCGAAGGGGCCCTTGCGGAGCTGTTCAGAGATTGCGGGGAAACGGTTTCATTCGACGAGGAACCCCGGGGAAGCAGCGACGTAGGCGACGTTTCCCATGTATGCCCGGCCGTTCACCCGTTTTTAAAGATAACCAGGAGGCCGGTTTCGCTGCATACGCCTGAGTTCGCCGAAGCCACAGTAACCGGCTTCGCTCGAAAAAAGATGAAGATTGGCGCCGAGGTGCTGGCGGAACTGGGTCGCCGTTTTCTCGAGGACGATCATTTCAGGAAAATGGTTGCAGCGGATTTTGCGAAAAACAAAATGAAAAGCAGGTGAAACTACGTGATGCTTATCGATCTTCATACCCACAGCACATTTTCCGATGGAACTTTTACACCAGAGGCTCTGGTTCGCCTTGCGAAAGCAAAGAATGTAAAGGTCCTGGCCCTTACGGATCACGATACTATCGCAGGGGCGCCGTCTTTCATGTCGGCCTGCAAAAAATACGGCCTTCAGTGCATTTCCGGTATAGAGCTGTCGGCGGACGCTGCGTGGACCGTTCATATAGCAGGTTACAGGATGAACGGAGATCTGGCCGCCATGGATGTTGAGCTGGAGGACATTCGCCGGAAACGAGACGATCGAAACCGGAAGATGTGCGACAGGCTGGGTGAGCTGGGCATGGCTGTTTCGATGGAGGAACTCAGGGACGAAGCCGGGGGCGAGGTGATAGCAAGACCTCATATGGCCGGTGTAATGCTCAAAAAGGGTTTTGTTTCAAGCCGGTCAGATGCTTTTGCAAGGTTTCTGGGCAAAGACGGCGCCGCCTATGTTTCCAGAGATCGTCTTTCCGTCGCAGGGTGCATAGACCTTGTAAACCGCAGCGGAGGGCTGCCGGTTCTTGCTCACCCCGATCAGATGGCCATCGACGACGATAAAAGAGTGGAGTTCATTTCAGATCTCGTGGACATGGGACTATGGGGCCTGGAGTGCATCTCTGGAAGGCAGGATCATTCAAGAACGCTGTTCTGGATGGGTGTGGCCAAAAGGCTGGGGCTTTTTCAGACGGCGGGGTCGGATTTCCACGGCGGCGTCAGGCCAGGCGCCTCGCTGGGGGTTTCCGTGTCGGACACGCTGCTTCCCTGGGCGCGCCTGGGAGTCTCGATCTAGACGTTTCCTGTCTCCACGCTTTCCGGGCGGGAATAGATATTCATTCTTTTGTTCCTGATAAAACCAACGAGGGCAAGCCCGGATGTTTTTGCAATCTCCACTCCCTCGGCGGTGGGGGCCGATACGCTCCCCAGCAGAAATATGCCGGCTCTTACGGCTTTTTCGACCATATCCCGGGCAAGTCGTCCAGACTGAATAACGAAAACGTCGCCGAAAGGTATATCGTTAAGCAATACATGCCCCAGGGCCTTGTCCAATGCGTTGTGCCTGCCGATGTCTTCCACCAGAAAAACGCGCTCTCCCGAAAGGCTCATTACGGCGGCTGCGTGAAAGCCGCCCGTTTGTAAATAACACGGGGCCTGTGCAATCCAGGCCGCTCCGTCGAATATGGCGGCGGGCGAGACAGTCGTAAACCGGGTCTTTGCGGCCGATGTATGATCTGTTTCACCTGGTCCGGTAACCGTCGTCAGTATGCGGTCTTGTTTACGCTCTATCGACTTTATCTGGTCCGCACTTGTGATATGCCCTCCGCAGAGGAGGACGCCCGCGGACCATTCCCTGAGGTTCTGAGGTGACGCGGTGTTCGTAAAAACGACCTCGCCGTTGAGACACAGCGAGAGAACATGCTCTCTGCCGACGTTGTCGGATGGAATCTGGCGGATGTTACCGTCGTCCAGACGTAAAACAGGAACCTGCTTCATCATTTCGTCCAAACCTGATACCCTCCTGAGAAGCGAGATGTTGATGCTATTATAGCTACGAAGCAAAAAGGAGGGTACATTGATGAAAGCGATAGACCTCAGAAGCGATACGATAACAAGACCCGGTCCCCAGATGAGGGCCGTTATGGCCGAGGCGGAAGTCGGAGACGACGTATACGGAGAAGACGTCACCGTAAACAGGCTCGAGGACCGTGCGGCCGAACTGCTGGGGACCGAGGCGGGGCTTTTTGTAACATCCGGCACGCAGGGCAACCTGGTTGCGCTACTGACGCATTGCGACCGCGGCGACGGCGCCATACTGGGCTCCAACAGCCATATCTACATCTACGAAGGAGGCGGTCTTTCCGCAATTGGAGGCATTCTTCCACTGATAGTCGACGATTCGGAAGGCATAATGTCCGCCGAATCCATTACCGGGTGGGTCAGGCCCGACAATGTCCACTTTGCCCCCGCTAAACTGCTTTGCCTTGAAAACACGCACAACAGGGCGGGAGGGGTGGCTATAGCCCCCGATGTTTTTGCCGCAAGAGCCCGCCTGGGCAGGGAACAGGGGCTTTCCGTCCATCTGGACGGCGCCAGGGTGTTCAACGCCGCAGAAGCCTGGGGCGTGGACGTCAAAGACTTCACTGCGGAAGTGGATTCCGTGCAGATATGCCTGTCGAAGGGCCTGGGCGCCCCGGTGGGTTCGCTTCTTTGCGGAGCCGCGGATTTTATCGATCGCGCCCGCCACTGGAGAAAACGCCTCGGCGGAGGCATGAGACAGGCCGGGATAGTAGCGGCCGCCGGGCTATACGCACTGGATGAACAGCGGTCCAGGCTTTCCGAGGATCACGAGAACGCCGAAAGGCTTTCGGCTCTTCTCAAAAAAGGAGGCCTGGCGGTAGAGGAATCGACCAAACCCACAAACATGATATATTTCGGCCTCCCGGAAGACGGCCCCGACGCGGAGCAGGTAGTGGAACTATGCGCCGGCAGAGGTGTGCTCTTCAGCGCCGTATCCTCCAGGAGGGTAAGGCTCGTTACCCATATCGACGTATCGGCGACCGAGATCCCGGGAATCGCTACCGTGATCCTTGAGGAGGCCGTGCCGAGTTGATGCTGTTACCTCAAAGGGGAGCGGTGGAAAGCGCCGCCGACAACCTGTTGGAGAAGATGTCGCAACTGAGCGTCAGAGGCGATATCCTTTACGAGGCGGGAAGAGGCAGTCAACTGCGTTTAAGGAACGGTAAACCCGAAAAAGACAGCTCCGGCCTTTCCTTTCGGATAGGCGTTCGCGTAATTGGCCCCGAAGGGCGGCAGGGTGTAGCCGACGCGGGCGCCCTTTCTCCGGCCGTTCTTGACAGGACTCTGGACAGCGCGGTCGCCGCCATGAAAAATTCCGATCCCGAAGACGGGGTTAGCCTGTTTCAGGGAGAACTGGCTTCGCAGGAAGGTCTTGATCTGGAGGACGAAAGAATACGGAACATCGCTCCGGAGGAGCGGATGGAGCTATGCCGCGAAATGACCGAAACGGCGCTCGCAGCCGACTCGAGGGTGCGTTCCGTACGCAGCGCCGCCTGGGGCGACGGCGACGGCGAGTCGCTTTACCTGTCTACGGAGGGTCAGAAGGTATGGTCCGCCGACACGTTTGTCTCCTGCGGCGTAAGCGTTGTTATGGAGAACGGGGGACAAATGGAAATGGGGGGTTTCGGCGGAGAGGCCCGCAACCTTGACGCCCTGGATTGCCGGAGCGTGGCTAAAAGAGCCGTTGACAGGACGGCCCTGTTCCTGGGGGGTCGCTCCGTTTCCACCGGTCGCTACAGGCTGGTTCTGGATCCCGAGGTCACGGCGTCATTCGTAGAAATGCTGGGGGAGCTGTTTCTGTATTCCAATATATGGAAGAAACGTTCCCTTTTCGAAGGGAAAACGGGGGAACTTGTAGCGGGAAAATCGGTATCGATCGTTGACGACGGGCGTTTGCCCGGCAGATTCGGCACGGCTCCGTTCGATGGGGAGGGAACCCCCACGGGACGCACCGTGCTTATGGAAAACGGTTGTGTATGCGGTTTTTTGAACAATCTCAAATACGCCACGCTGGGCAAAATGGAGCCGACAGGAAACGCAGTGCGTTCCCCTGGAAGCTTGCCCGATGTGGGTCCATCGAACCTGTTCATCCTGCCGGGAAAACGTTCTCCGAAGGATTTAATGCTTTCTTCAGAGGGAGGACTCTACGTAGTGGATCTTTTAGGGTTTCACACCGTCGATACGGTAAGCGGCGATTTTTCCCTGGGGGTCAAGGGAGCTACGTTGCACGGAGGCGTTGCGGACTCGCCGGTGGCGGGGGTGGCCGTTTCCGGAAACCTGCTTGAGTTTTTGCCGAGGATATCGGAAGTCGCCAATGACCTGGAGTTTTTCGGCGATACTGGGGGTTGTACAGTGGTGGTGGACGATGTCGTTATTGCCGGTTCGTAGAAGCTTCGTTATCGCCCTGGCCGCACTTCTGGCGCTGGCTGCGGTGTGCGGGGCTTCGCAGACGCTGACGCTGTTTAACAGGGGAGCTCCAGTGGGCCAGGTTCCGTCCGTGCAACAGGACGGTCTCTCGCTGGTGGCGATAGATGTCGCCGCCGTAGTTCTGGACTGCGGAGTTCAGCCAAGCGGCGACAACCTCATACTCTCCGGAGGCGCGGGTAATATGCAGCTTTACCCCGACGCTGCGGCGGCGGTAATGGGAAGCGAGATCATCCCAGTAGCTCACGAGATCATATTGAAGGATGGACACTGGTGGGTCGACTCGGGTTCGGCGCTCCGGCTGCTGGAGCGAGCGGCCCTGGGGCCGGATGGTTCGGGTTCACTTTCGTGGCGGGCGGGTGACGCCGGGGAAAGTACTCCGGCGGCGACACAGGAGCCCGCGGCAGGTGCTGAACCTGAGGTGGTTCAGGAGCAGGCGGCGTTTGTAATCGTACCCGCTTTTCCCGAGGGCCCGGTAGTACGGCTGCAAAAGGTGCGATGGGGGATACAGGACTTCGGGTACAGGGCGGTGCTCGATTTTTCGGCGGCGACACAACCCTCGGTGACCAAAAAACCGGGAAGGGTGGAACTGGCCGTGCGCGCCTCGGCCGAGGGAAGCGTTCAGGGTCTTCGGAGCCCCTGGCCCGAGAGGGTCCGGCTGTCGCTGGATTCCTTCAAAGACGGATCTCTGCTTGTCTTCACACATGGCGAAGGTAACGTCAAAACCTTTGGCCTGGATGACCCTCCCCGCTATGTGGTGGATTTCTACAATCCCGGTATCATAACGCAGGAAAAGCAGCAGCCGGCGGATACTTCATCAACGCCGGTGCAGAATGCTCCTGCAGTGACGCCCATAGCACTCGATTCACTGAAAGACGGGGAGAACGAATCGCAGCAGGCGGAGGTACGGGAACCTCAGACGTCTCCGCAGGCCGCAGTTCCGCAAACAGAGCCGGATAAAGGCCTGGTGGTCGTCATAGACCCCGGCCACGGAGGCAAGGACCCGGGAGCAGTAGCCAACGGTATCAGGGAAAAGGACATCAACATACGGGTTGCCAAAAAGCTTATGGAGATACTCAGAGGTCAGGGCGTAAAAACATTTCTTACGCGTTACGACGACCGCTACCTCAAACTATCGGAGCGCACGCAGATAGCCATCAGTCAGAACGCTTCCGTCTTCGTCAGCCTTCACTGTAATGCTCTCCCGGCTGGCAAGAAGGCCAGAGGTTTCGAGATATACCTCATGGCCCTGCCCAGCGACAAGGACGCAATGCAACTGGCGCTTATAGAGAACCGCGAGATAATGGAAGGTGGACCGGAAAGCTCGGAAATCGCCGACAAGCGAACGCGGACGCTGCTCAAGATACTTGGAGACATGCAACAGAACGCCAAGATACAGGAAAGCACGTCTTTCGCGGAAGTTCTTTTCAACAGCGGCAAGAAATCCGGGCTTCCAATGAGACGGGTGGCGCAGGCGCCCTTTTTTGTTCTCAGGGGGGCGGCGATGCCGTCGGTCCTGCTGGAAATGGGATTTCTTACCGACAAAACGGAAGCCGCAAAACTGAATACGGCGGCCTACCAGAAAAAGCTGGCCCAGGCAATAGCAAAAGGGATAATGATCTATCTGGAAAAATGACGAATAGGGAATCAATCGCGGGTTGCGGCCCGATTCCCGTCCAGGTCGGGAGGAATGCATATGGTGAAATACTATAGCCCCGAACAGGGGCCTGAAGAATTCGACGAAATGGACATGGAGATGGAGGGCGAAGTCGGAGAAAGAAGCAAAGGCAAGGCGCCGCTTCCCTACAGACTGGCCGTATGGGGCGCGGTCGTAGTCCTGTTCTTCGCTGTGGGTTACTGGGGAACGAACATAGTGCTTTCGATGTTCGACAGGGAGAAGATACCGGGCCAGGAGAACGTGGTGACATCGCCGGGAGAGGCCGAAGACGTGGTGGCGGACCCCGACGCGGGTGTCCCCGGTGAAAACGCCAGGCAGGCCAGGTTCGGCGTCTACGTTCCCTCGCAAAACTCTCTCCAGGAACGCCAGGTTACCCTTACCCCGGGAATAATGGAAGACGATATAAGGGATGTGCTTACCCACCTGTTCGACACCATGAAAAAGGAAGGCGTCATTGACAGGCAGGTAAAACTGCTTCATGTATTCCGCAACGGCGAGGTCCTGTACATCGATGTGAACGATCCGTTCATAGACGCCCTGGGCGCAGTCTCTACGGCGCGGGCGCAGCTTATAATGACGGCTATCGTAAAAACGGTGGCCAGCAACTTTTCGCCCGTTACGAGGATACGGATAATCGTCAACGGCAAAGAATCGGAAATGAAGAAGCCTGTGGACCTTACGGCGTCCTGGAAGCTTCCATCGGAATAAAGGGAGACGCCCGTGCCGAACAATGAAAGCACCAGAAAAGACGGCCGGTCTCCGCTGGAGG
>CAZBLL010000027.1:0-11740 GCA_964492625.1 uncultured Synergistaceae bacterium | reverse complement strand
GATATCCTGGATACAACGTGCGCAGCGTACAGCTTCACCGTGCAATCATCCCGTTTCATCTGGAATTGAAGCAAGTTATACCACCCCTTCTTTCAATCGTCAAGGAAAAGCGACAGAAGGGCAAAATATCCGTCATACTACTGTTTTGTCGCGGGTACCCTTGCTGGTATGGTCTGGTATAATTACCCGAAAGTACACGGGGAGGTGAACTTTCCCATGAGAAAAGCGATATTCTCTTTGTTTCTCTGCTTTGTGGCCGTTTCAACGATCTCCGCGCCTTCCGGGGCCGCCGTTAACCCCCAAAGGGTCCCGGCGGTATGGGAACGCCTTACCGCAACGGCGGGCCTCAGCGACGCCGGCCCGATCCACCTGGAGGACAAAGAGGAACCACACGCCTGGGTGTCGTTCAGCCTGAACAAATACTCGGTACACGCAACGACCGGCCTTCTGTCGACGCTTAACGACGAAAACGAGCTGGCGGGTGTGCTCAGCCACGAGATCGGACACATCAAGCTCGGCCACTACAAGGACACTCTGACCAGAAACGTCCTCTGGGCTCTTCTATACAAGGTCATAGGCGACCAGAAGGTGGGGGGCGTCAGCCTTACCGGAGCCGGACTTTCACTGGCCGAAGCGGGGTTCAGCAGGGAACAGGAAATTGAAGCCGACGATTTCGGCGTGCGCCTGGCCGCAAAAGCCGGGTACGACCCGTGGGGCCTTTACAACTCTTTCCAGACAATGAAGAAGGCCGGATACGAAACGTCGCCCAGCGGCTTCAACTCGCACCCTCCCACGGAGCGGAGGTTGCAGCATGTACGCAACACTACGATCAGCGTGGCGGGGAACTGATAAACCAGACCGTACGTGAAAAAGTTCACTCGACAAAAATGTATTACAATGAACGGGCGTGGAGCGCTGCTCCCGCCCGTTTCATATTTTTCATCTTGGAGGGATACAATTGAGCCACTATCTCGAAAAGCTTTACAGTCGCACAGCCATCGAAATGAAACCGTCGCCCATCAGGGAAATTCTTCACGTAATACGTAAGCCCGGGATGATATCTTTCGCGGGCGGCATGCCCGACCCGGAAATTTTCCCGGTAGAGCAGTTCTACGAGGCTGCGGATATTCTGCGGACCCAGGGTCGGGACGTTCTTCAGTACGGGACCACCGAGGGCTACCAGCCCCTGAGAGAATTTCTCCGCTCCTGGACGGCGCCGCGCATGGGCCGGGAACTCAAGGATGATGAACTCATCATCACTACAGGATCCACCCAGGTTGTGGACCTGCTTTCGTGGGTCACGCTCGACCCGGGCGACTGCGTCATTTGCGAAGAACCCACTTTCCTGGGAGCAACGCTCTGCATGCACAACCACAAGGCGGAATTCCTTACGGTACCCTGCGACGAGGACGGCATGAAGGTCGACCTGCTTCCCGGGATCATCGAAAAAGCCCTGTCGGAAGGTAAATCCATCAAGTACATCTACACCATCGTCAACTTCCACAACCCGCTGGGCTGCGACCTGGTGCTCGAGCGCAGAAAGAAAATGCTCGAGATAGCCAAAAAATACGACATCCTTATTTTCGAGGACGACCCCTACGGATACGTTCGCTTCGACGGCGAGGATATCCCCTCCATCTTCTCAATGGACGACACCGGACACGTTCTGTTCTCCTGCAGCTTCTCCAAGATACTGGCGCCGGGGACCAGGGTAGCCTGGTGCGCCGGCCCCCCGGAACTGATAAGGAAAATGGCCGTTGTCAAGCAGGGAGTAGACGTGTGCACCAGCGTGGTGGCCCAGGCAATGGTCTACGAATACGGCAGGCTCGGCTACCTCGACTCATTCCTGCCCAAGATCATCGATCACTATCGCAAGAAACGCAACGCCATGGAAAAGGCGTTCTGGGAACATCTGCCCACGGATCAGGTCTCGTGGCAAACACCCAGGGGCGGGTTCTTCTACTGGATGTATTCAAAGAACATCCCCGCCAAGGACCTTTTCGAAAAGGCCGTGAGCAAAAACGTGGCCTTCGTGCTGGGACACCCCTTCTACCCCAACGGCGGGGGAGAGAAAGAGTTCCGCATGTGCTTCACCTTCGCATCTCCGGAGCAGACGGAAGACGGCGTCAAACGTCTGGGAGACTCCTTCAGGGAACTTTCCTGATTCCATAGCAGGCAAAATCACAGGGGGAACGGCCAGAGGCCGTTTCCCCTTTTTTGTGCGCGCGGAGAGCCGCTTCGGTCTACAATAACCACAGACACCAACAGAAGGAGTGCTATTAATGAACGACGTCATCGCCGCGGTGTCGACACCGTGGGGAGAATCGGGCATAGCCGTAGTCCGTCTTTCGGGCCCGGGATCGCTGGAGCTGGCGGCCCCCTTCCTTGTATCACGGTCTCCTTTAACCGAAGCACCGCCCCGGATGATGAAACTGTGCAGACTGGTCGACAGGGAAGGCGGCCTGCTCGACCAGGTCCTGGCCGTATGGTTCCGGGAGCCCTCCAGCTATACGGGTGAGGAATCGGTGGAGATACACTGTCACGGGGGAGGCCTTGTGGCCCGACTCTGCCTGGAGAACCTTCTGCAAAGCAACGCCCGCCCCGCCGAAGCGGGAGAATTTACACAGCGGGCGTTCCTTTCAGGCCGCATCGACCTGGCGCAGGCCGAGTCGGTCCTGGGGGTGATAAGGGCCCGAAGCGAAGAGGCGCTGAAAGCAGCGGCCCGCAGCCTGGCGGGAGAATTTTCAACCAGGGTGCGCGGCATCCGCGATGAACTGCTTTCATTTTCGGCCCATATGGAGGCGGGACTCGACTTTCCTGAAGAGGAGATACCTCCTCTCGAGAACCGCGAAGCGCTGGAATGGGCCCGCAGCGTGCGCGATTCACTGGAAGACCTCCTGAGGCGTTCTCGTTCAGGCAGAATGCTGCGCGAGGGCGTTCGGGTAGCTCTTGCGGGGAGACCCAATGTAGGAAAATCTTCGCTTCTAAACGCGCTTCTGCAGGAGGCCCGGGCTATCGTCACGGCAATTCCGGGAACCACCAGGGACATCATAGAGGAAGTGCTGAACCACAGGGGCGTCCCGCTGCGACTGGTCGATACCGCCGGTATCCGCTCCCCGTCAAACGATGTCGAAGCCATAGGGGTCGAAAGGGCGCGCCGGGCCTTCCACGAGGCCGATATACGCATATGGGTCATCGATGGAAGCGAGCATCTCACCGCGGAGGATAACCGCCTGGCCGAAGAAATAACCGGAGTCCCGCACCTGGCGGTCATCAACAAATCGGACCTGCCGCTTGAGACACGGCCCGCCGATATCAAACGGCTGCTGCCCGGCTCGGAGCCTCTTGTTATATCGGCAGCCGAAAACAGCGGAGTGGAAGAACTGAAGGAACGCCTGGTATCAATGGCTGGAGGCGACGCCCTGACGGCCTCGGGGCTAAACACCACGGCGAGGCAGGTAGACGAACTTCAGCAGGCGTCAAACCTTATGAAAAGCGCGGTTGAATCGCTGGCCGGGAACGACCCTGCCGACATGACGGCGGAGGCTTTGGCCCAGACGCGATATCACCTGGACAGACTGCTTGGAGAAGCCATGGACGATTCGCTTCTGGATACGGTCTTCTCCGCTTTCTGCATCGGAAAATAAGGAAGGGAGGAACCAGACATGCCTATCGTACAAATCAACCTGATCGAGGGACGCACGGCGGAACAGAAAAAAACCCTGGTGGAAAAAGTCACCGGGGCGGTATGCGAATCGGTTGACGTAAAACCCGAACAGGTGCGCATAATTTTGTCGGAAATGCGGCGCGACCACTACGCCGCAGGGGGAGTGCTGTTTTCGGATAAGTAGGTTTAAAAAACCAGCCGACAGCGGGCAGAAAAAACAGGCGTCAGCGCACAGGCGGCAGTTGGCAGAAAAGGCAATAGGGGCCGTAAACCGTGAGTCGTGAATCGTGAACCGTAAGGTCAAGCCCGAGATTTCTACCCTGCCGCTTCGCTTGGGGCACGCCGTCGGCGCTTCGCTTCTCGAAATGACAGCAAAAACAGTAGGCAGCAGGCAGAAAAAACAGGTGGCAGCTCACAGGCGACAGCTTACAGAAAAGGCAGAGGCAAAGCTTGTCATCCTAAGCGAGCGAAGCGACGAGGCTGTAAGTCCGCCTACCGGCGGAGGTCTCGGGCTTGCTTTTCCACCTCACACCTAACCATTCAAGGCTTCATGGCGATCGGGCCGAGCAGGTGAAACCCTGAGCGGCTTCGGCCAAACCGGGACCGGGAGAAACACCGCTTCGGGGTAATTTCAGCAAAAAGTAGAGGTGTAAGAAATCAGGAAGAAACCAAGACCAAAACCGAGATTCCTCCGTTCGCAAAAAACGCTTGCGTTCGGAATGACAGCAGGGGGCATTTGTCCTTTCTGCCAACTGCCCGCTGTACGCTGTACGCTGTCAGCTAATTGTCAGTATCGCCAGCGCCGGTGCATCCAGAGCCACTGCTCCGGCGTCTGGCGTATCAACTCCTCTATCACCATGTTGGCTTCACGCGTCATGGCAAGCACCTTTTCATCGCGCTTGCCCTCTGCTGGAACCTCCAGCGGAGGCAGTATCTTCATTACGTAACGGAACGGGCCTTTCCTTATCGCCGCCACAGGCACCACCGGCGTGTTTGAAAGAAGCCCGAAAGCCGCCGGGCCTCCCGCTGTGCCGCAGACCTTGCCGAAAAAGGGCAACTGCAAACCATTTCGACCCCAGTTCTGGTCGCCCGCTACTACCACCATGTTGCCCTTTTTAAGCTGTTTCGCGGGTTCCTTGAGGACGCCCTCCTTGGGAATAGGGTGAACCCCTATGTTTTCCCTGTACCGTACGGTCAGGGCGGCAAGGTCGGGTTCGTCGGGGTCTCTTACAATGGCATAGACAGGATACCCCTGGCGCACAAGCCATGCGCCCATGAGCTCCCAGTTTCCAAGATGGGACATAAGCAGCACCGCGCCCCGCCCTTCGGCCAGCAGTGCGTCCAGGTATTGTTTTCCCTCGCACTCAACGAACCACTCGTCCACCTTGTTCAGATCGTTCTGGGCAGCCAGGTACTCTACCGTTATCCAGGAAAAGTGGCTGTATATTTTTTTAAGCATATCTTTACGCCAGGCCTCTCCGGACTGCGGGAAAGCTGTTTTCAGGTTGTCCAGCGCCACCTGTTTCCTGGGCCGCACAGCGGACAGCACGGAATAGATGAACCCGGCCGAGAGTTGCGCTCGCCACCCGGGGCGAATGCTCTTTCGGAACCCTTCAAGTACGGAAACCTTCCAGTTCACTTCAGCGTTCTCCCGGCCGCGCCGTTTGCCGCTACCTGTCGCCGCAGCGAACGATGAAGAAACGCTTCTTGCCGAGTCTCAAAAAGAGCCTGCCGCCTTCCAGCAGGTCTTTTTTCTCCACGGCGGTGTCTTCGGTTTCCACCCTTGCGCCGTTGATGCTGGCGCCGCCTCCGCGAATAAGTCTGCGGGCCTCTCCCTTGCTCTTGCAGGCGCCCGTTTCTGCCAGCACATCCACCAGGGCCGCGGGCATGGAACCGTTAAAATTCTCTCCCGGCACCTCTTTGGCCAGCATGTCCAGTATCTCGCACGTCAGTTCCGACGGCTCGAAGCTCCCGCCGAAAAGTATTTCACTGGCGCGCCTGGCCGCAGCCGCCGCATGTTCGCCGTGAACCGTCGAGGTTACCTCCCAGGCCAGTCTTTTCTGGGCCTCTCTGTAATGGGGGTTTTCGGCGTGCGCACGGGATATGTCGTTCACCTCATCCAGCGGCAAAAACGTAAAGAGCCTGAGCAGTTTGTCGACATCCCTGTCGTCGGCGTTGATCCAGAACTGGTAGAACCTGTAGGGCGACGTCCTTTCGGCGGAAAGCCACACCGCTCCGTCTTCCGTCTTGCCGAACTTCTGACCCGATGCGCTGAGCAAAAGAGGATAGGTAATCCCGAAGGCGTCACCTCCTTCGCGCTTGTGGATAAGGTCTATTCCAGCGATGATGTTGCCCTGCTGATCGTTTCCACCCATCTGTAGACGACAGTCGATATCTTTGTAGAGACGCCAGAAATCGAAAGCCTGCAGCAGCATGTACGAAAATTCGGTGTATGAAATGGATTTGTCCGGATCGTCGAGGCGGCTCTTTACGTATTCCCTGCCCACCATATAGTTCACGCTGAAAAACTTGCCCGTGTCTCTAAGGAAACCTATAAGAGATTCTTTGCCCAGCCAGTCGTAATTATTGATGATAAGGGCCGAGTTTTCTCCGCAGTCGAAGTCCAGAAACTGCTCGAGCTGGCCCCTGACCGTAAGCAGGTTTTCTTCCACCTGCTCCAGAGTCAACAGATTTCGTTCCTTGCTCTTGCCTGATGGGTCACCTATGAGGCCTGTTCCCACACCGGCTATCGCTATGGGCCGATGCCCCAGTTTCTGCATCCAGGCCAGGCCCATTATGGGAATAAGGTGACCCACGTGAAGGCTGTCGGCCGTGGGGTCGAAACCCACGTAACCGGTCACCATGTCCGACGAAAAGAGCGAGGCAAGTTCCTCGGGATTGCTGCACCACTCTACACATCCCCGCTCCTGCAGAACGGCTAGCGCGTTTTCAGGCATATCGTGTTCTTCCTCCAGAATTGTCTAGTCTTCGGTAGAGGCCGCAGGCTTGCGCCAGGTTCCCCCACCGTTTTCAATGTCGTTTATGACGAGCGTCACCTGGCCCATAGACCTGAGCTCGGAAGCCAGGCTGACTACTTCCTCCACGTTTATATCGCTGTTTTCGGTTACACCCACCCTGTCGGCTATTGCGCCGGCGCTGGCTATGGTCTCAAGAGCATCCGCGGCCCGCTGGAAATCGATCGAAAGCCACATAAGAGCCTCTCCCGAGTCGACAACGGAAGCGGGAAGGGGTTTCGGGTCTCCGATATCTCCTGGCGATATGATCCCGGCTACCGCCATGTCGTCCCTTGCGGCCGCCACCAGAGACAGCGGGGTCATGGACGAACCACCCACGTCGAATCCGGGAATGGGTATGGGCTTTAGGCCAAAACGGTTCCAGTCGCCCTCCCACAATTTCGTTACAAGGTTTTTACCGGCTTCGCCGCGGCCCGGCAACTGCAACAGGAAACCGGGGAAGCTGAACATCAGCATGCGACTGTTTCCACCCATGGTTATAAGCACCGGGCCCTTGAGCGTATCGATGATGGTTTCGGCGTCCAGGTTCAAAAGCTCCGACCACTCCGGAAGCACTACGTCGGCGCTCGTCGTTCCGGGTATTTCGGCGGGCATAGCCATGCCCATCGACATTATCCCCGGCTCCGGCAAATACCATTCACCGCTCCACTTTACCGGAGTCAGAATGTTCCTTATGTCTTCAGGGGCAAAATCGGACAGGCCTTTCGCCTTCCATCTCACGTCGCCCTCGCCGCCCCGGTTGTTCCACGCCATTTCCATGGAGAGCGGAACGTTGCCCACTTCGTAGCCATCCATCACAAGCGCCTGCGCCACCATGCCGCCGTCGAAAAGTGACATGTGGGCGGGCCATTCGCTTTCGACGTTCCAGTCGAAGGCAAACCTTTCTCCGTCTCCGCCAAGCACCTTCTTCATCGTATCCAGGTCTTCGGCGGACAGCCCTGCGAACAGCAGCTTTCCTTCCGGCCGCAGCAGCAGATCCCATCCGTCTTCAAGAGACAGTTTGAAAGTCCCCGCCGCATCGGTCGGCTCCAGCTTCACCTGTTCTCCGTCGGCGTTCCATCCGGCGGGCAGTTCGCCCTTTTCAATGGACTCGATATCCTCTTTTCCCAGCAGCGAGCAGAAATACAGGTGAGGCGCGTTCTCCTGCCACACAAAAACACCGGCGGTTTCCCTGGCTTCCGAAAGGAGCGGAAGTATCTTTTCTACCGCCGTTACTCCCGGCGCGCCCTCTTCTCCGGCCATTTCCCAGAATCTTTCGGGTATGCCCGCCTCTAACTGGTTCTCATGCACCCGCATAGCCATATGCGGCGAAGAGGTAGCGATGGCGGGTATGGCGACGACAGGGTTGCCGGCCTCCGGCGCCTTGCCCAGGAAGAAAAGGCCGGCCGCAATTATCTCCGCAGCCGCAAATACGGAAAACCAGAAAAAGAGACCCTTTTTCATGATAAGTCCTCCCTTTTGAACCGGCCCTTGAGGTCCCAGACCAGTTTATACACCGGCGGCATCAGAAAAATGGCCATTGTTCCTCCGGCCACCAGTCCGCCGATGAGAACTATCGCCAGCGGAGCGCGATACTGCCCGCCCGCTCCAAGTCCCAGCGCCAGCGGAAGCATGGCGATCAACGTCGTCACATCCGCCATTATAATGGGTCGGAACCTTACCTTGCAGGCCTCGATTACGGCCTTTTCAGGATCCATGCCGTCTCTGCGCAAAATCTCCGCGTAGTCCACCACGACGATGGCGTTGTTTACCACCAGGCCAACCAGCATTACCAGCCCCAGCAAGCCGTATATGGAAAGAGGCGTTCCCGAAAAAATCAGCGTCGGAATAACGCCGATGATCGAAAGCGGTATCGTAAGCATGATGATGAACGAGAACAGATACGACTCGAGTATGCCCGCTATCATCAGAAACGTCAGCACTATGGCCATCCCGAAAGCAGTGGCCAGCCTCTTGAAGTTCTCCTGAATGTCCTGTATTTCACCGCCGTAAATGAAACGGTATCCGGGCGGCAGGTCCACCTTCTTGAGCAGCGGGCTCAGTTCCCGGAAAACCTCTCCTACGGTGCGCCCCGCAACATCTCCCTCAACCGTGACTTTTCTCTGCCTGTCAAGGCGATAAATGGCGGTGGGACCTCGTTCGTAGGTCACCCGGGCCACCTCGCTCACCGGAACGAAACCGCCGGGCGTCCATATGGGGAGCCTCGGTATCCTGGCCGCGCTCTTCGTCCACTGTTCGTCGAGCTGAACGAGAATATCGTACTCGTAACCCTTTTCCCTGTAGACGCCGGCGTCTATGCCGCTTATGTATCCCCTCAGTTCATCAGCCACGTCGTTGAGGGTAACCCCCAGCGACGCCAGTTTGAAATGATCCGGTGTGAGCCGCAACTCGAAACGTCCCACTTTCCAGTCCGTGTCCAGGTCGACCAGCCCTGGAACGTCCCGAATGGCCTCGACCACTTCCCTGGATATGCGATCCAGCACTTCCAGGTCCGGTCCGGCCACCGTTATCTCCACCGGCTTGCCTCCTCCGCCTCCACGCCCAGAAGAAACGTTTACGGTGACATCGGCGTCGGGCAGCGCGGCGAACTCTCTGCGCAGGTCCGACGCCAGACTGAACGCCGACCTCCGCTCGCTTTCATCAACAAGATATATGCGGGCCGAACCGCTGTTCACTCCGGCAAGACGACCGCTTCCTATAGTTGTGCTTACCGATTCTACCCACGGTTTTTCGCCAAGATTTTTCTCTACCTTGCGCATGACTTCGTCGGTTGCGTCCAGCGACGCCGTACTCGACAGTTCTACGTTCACCATTATCATGCCCTCGTCGACCCTCGGGAAAAACTCGAACCCTATCATGGGATACAGGAGCAGCGATCCTCCGAACATCAGACCGAAAATACCCAACGTGACCCACGGGTGTCTCACGGCCCTGGCTATAAGCACATGGTGAACGTCTTCAAGGGAGCGGTATATGGACTGGAACCATCCTGTGGTCAGCCTCCCGAATGCGGAGACCTTCATGTCCGCCCTGCCCAGCCTGGCGGCGGCCATCGGCGTAATTGTAAAAGCCGCCCACAGCGAAAAGAGCGTGGCGAAAACCACCGTCAGGGCGAACTGGTTAAAGAACTGCCCCACTATGCCGCCCATGAACGCAACGGGGATGAAAACCCCCAGGTTGGTGGCGGTGGTCGACAGAACGGCCAGCGATATCTCCGCGGTTCCCCGCTCGGACGCCTCTATCGGATCGAACCCCAGTTCGCGGTATCGATATATGTTCTCCAGCACCAGTATGGCGTTGTTGACGAGAACGCCCACCGATATGGCCAGACCCAGTGTGCTCATCACGTTCAGCGTGAACCCTGCGAAATACATGGGGATAAAGGTTGCGATGATCGCCGTGGGCATTGCTATGGCCACGGCCAGAGTGGCTCCGAACTGCTGAAGGAACAGGTAGAGCACCAGCGCCGTAAGAATAGTGCCTATGGCCATGTCGCGAATGACGTTCTTTACCGACTGTTCCACGAACTCGCTGCTATCGTAGACCACTTCCATGTCCACGCTTCCCTGCAAAGCGGGTTCCAGAACAGCCAGTTCCTCCAGTACCGCGCCGGCCACGTTCACTACGTTGGCGTTGGGCCTGGCGGTAAGCTCCACCAGAATGGCGTCCTCTCCGTCGTAACGGGCCCTGCTTCTTTCATCGGCAAGCCCGTCTTCGATATCGGCTATATCTCCCAGCTGGACAACGTCGCCCTCGCCCAGTGGTATGCCGATCTCTCCAAGTTCATCGGGCGTTACGGGTTCCCCCACAACGCGTATGGACGTTTCCTTGTCGCCCAGCGAAATGCTTCCCGAGGGCGAATTGAGATTGGTTCCCCAGACAAGCGAGGCCAGGCGGCCCAGGCTGAGGTTGTGGGCTATCAGTCGCTCGGGATCTACATTTACGTGTATCTCCCTCACCCTGCCGCCGAGGGTGTCGACATTGGCCATACCCATTATCTGGGTGAGTCGGCCCCCCACCTGGTCTTCCACTATATCCCTGGCCTGCTGCGAGGGCAGGGACGACCTGGCCACCAGTATCATGAACGGCTGCGAGGTTATGTCGAACTTTTCGACAACCGGTTCACCGGCGTCCTCCGGCAACTGGGCGGCTATGGACTTGATGCGGGTCGAAATGTCCAGCGTGGCCTTTGTGACATCAGTCTCGTAGGTAAGAATGGCCACCACGAAGGCCGTGCCTTCCAGTGCGTAGCCGTTAATTTCCTTGACCCCCTCCACAGCGGCCACGGCGTCCTCAACCGGCTGGACCACGAGCCGCTCCACCTCTAGCGGGCTCGCCCCCCTGTAGGGCACCCTGACCAGGACCACGGGAATGTCTATCTTGGGCAGCAGCGCCACGCCCAGCCGAAGGAAGGAATAGGCCCCCAGGAGGACCACTATTATCATTATTACAGTTGTTAAAACCGGTCTCCGCACCGAAGAACTGATCAGACCCATGTAACTCTAATCCTCCTGTACCCAGACTCCGGCGCCCGGGAACAGCCGGTCCGAGCCCTTTACTATGACCGTATCACAGGGCTCCAGACCCGAAAGGATCCGCACTCCGCCGTTGAACGTTTCTCCCGGGATAACGTTCCTTTCAACGGCAACATCATCGGAAAGCACAAACACTGCGTGTTCGTCGTTGCCCAGCTGCTGCAGCGCCTCGTAGGGTATGGAGATGGCGTCCGCCAGGGCCTCGTCCTGGATCATCCCCCTGACAGTCTGGCCGGGACTGAGCCCGGACATGGGCGGAAGGCTCAAAACCACGGTGAACAGACCCGTAACGGGGTCGGCTGCGGGATTCACCCTCTTGATCTTCGCGTCGATCCACCCGTTGGGCGTCAACACCCTTGCGGGGAGACCTATGGCTATCTCGACCGCATCCGAAGGGGACACATCCAGTTCAGCCTCCAGGGCGTTCAGGTCGGCTACGGTAAAAAGCATCTGGCCGGGCGAAACCAGGTCGCCAACCTCCGCGTTCCTGGCGGAAACCACAC
>CAZBLL010000026.1:0-11762 GCA_964492625.1 uncultured Synergistaceae bacterium | reverse complement strand
ACTCCTCAGAATGACAAGCCTTTTCTGCCCGCTGATAGCTGCCTGCCGCCAGCTGGTTTTTCAGCCCCTCCAAAACATCTCCGGAGGCAGTTCCGGCTTAAGTTCGCGGGCGAAGAGCCTGGCCACCGTCTCCTCGGGCGAAACGCCCCGGTATAAAATGCCGTACACGGCTTCGGCGAGGGGCAGTTCCACTCCTATTTCGGCCGCGTGCCTTACCAGCGCGTCAACCGTGTAGGCGCCCTCTGCAACCTGCCCCAGTTCCTCACGGGCCTGTTCCAGCGTTTTTCCCCGCCCTATTGCGTACCCAAGCCTGTAGTTCCGTGAAAGCGTGCTGTAGCAGGTGACCATCAGGTCTCCCACTCCCGCAAGACCGGCAAGTGTAAGCGGATTGGCGTTCTTTTTCGCCCCGAGCCGCATCACCTCGGCAAGGCCGCGGCTGACCAGAGCGGCCAGTGCGTTGTCGCCCATGCCCTTGGCCCGCGCCATGCCCGAGGCCACGGCGATCACGTTCTTTACCGCCGCTCCTATCTCCACCCCGGTAACGTCGGGGCTGGTATAGGCCCGAAACATATTTCCCGTCACTATCTGTTGCCACCGCACCGCTTCTGTTTCTTCGGCCGAGGCCACCACCACTGCCGTAGGCTGACCATTTATCACTTCCTCGGCGTGGCTGGGGCCAGAAAGCACGCTGTACCTGGCGTCGGGTTTCAGTTCCGCGACAATTTCGCTTACCAGCTTGCCCGTGGCTATCTCCATTCCCTTGGCCGCGTTGCAGACAGGCGCTCTCGGCGGCAGCAGTCCCGCCGCGGTTTCAAGGAAAGGCCGCACCGACTGCGTTGGTATCGCCATAACGTAGCGTGTGGCCGCCGAAACGGCCTCCTCCAGATCCGAAACGGCTGTAAGCGCGGGGCAGAGGTCCGCCTCCTTCAGATAACGGGGGTTCTTCCCCGATACGTTTATAGCTCTGGCCTGTTCGGGCCTTCGGCACCACAGGCGGGTCTGGTAGCCGTTGCGGGCCAGCAGATCGGCCAGGGCGGTGCCCCAGCTCCCCGCTCCGAAAACGGTAATGGATGTCATTGGCGTTTCCCTCCCGGTCGTGTAGAGACCTTTGCGTTCCCTGCATTCATAATACGCCACCGTTAGCCTCAGGAGAAGCGCTGAAAACGGTTTTCAGCGCGCCTGTGGTATGCTTGCATCAATGTCGGGTCTATCTGCACCCCTTTTCGGAAGGTGAAGGCATTGTTCAAGGATTTTTCCGGTGTTCTGGCTGTCGCGGCCATGGCGCTTATTGCCGTCGTCGTAGAACGATTCTACAAAGGCGATATCCTGTTCTTTCCATGCGTTCTGGTCGTCGGGTTGTTCGCGGTGCTTGCCGCCTGCCATATCCTTGAAAACAGGCGCAGCCTCCGGCTTGCCTTTATCGCCGCCCTCGCGGTTACACCGGTTTACGCTCTTCTGCTCGACAGAGCGCTTTCGTTTCTTGTTGTCTATCTGCTTGCGGTGGTCGCGGCTTTCGTATTTGTGGAGGTCGTTCAGCATAAATCGGGGAAAGAGCGCCTGAGAGTGCTTAAGTACTCACGAGAAATTGGCGAGGCGGACGATTCTCAGGACGCCTGCCGGAGAGCTGCTGACTTTATTATCGAATCCCTTGGTTACCAGATTGCTTCGGTTCTTCTGTACGAAAAAGATCGGGACGCCCTGGTGCTAAAGGCCGTAAGCGGGGCCGATACTTCCATAACGGAGGTACCAAGAGGCAGAGGGGTAACCTGGCGGTCGTTTCTGTCCGAAAGCCAGCAGATGGTTCCGGATATTGCCGTCGAGCCAGACTACGTGCCGGGGATACCAGGTATCCGTTCCGAAATGGTTACCCCTGTCATGTGGAAAGAACAGATATTCGGGGTGCTGAACGTGGAGTCGGGTGTCAGGGACGTGTTTTCCGCTTCCGACGCCAAAATGATGGAACTTCTGTCGGGCATTCTGGGACAGGCCATACACCGTCTGAACACGCAATCGGCGCTCAGGAAAGAATACTCCGCCCAGCGCAAACAGGCAGGAGCCCACAGGGTGATATTCGAGATGTTTCACGAAATGGCCCGATCCGATTCCATAGAATATCTTACCCGCTGCGTTGTGGACGGAATGACCGAGCGGATGGGGTACCCCAAGATGTTCATCTACCTCAGGAACGATCAGGAAAGCGATTTCCGGCTGGCCGCCGCTCACGGAAGAACGGTAACCCGCAACCTGATGAGCATGGTCTTTGAGAAAGGGGCGGGCATAGTGGGGCGCGTTATGCAAACGGGCGAACCCTATATGACCAACGACGCGCTTTCCGACCCGTGGTTTGTAGACGACGACCCGGATGTTCGTTCCGAAATAGTAGTACCCGTGCAATGGAAAGGTTCGCTACATGGGTTTGTAGTGGTGGATGAGTATACGAAAAACGCCTTTACTTACGGGGACATGGGAATCGTTTCGCTTATAGCGTCGCATATGGCCCTGGAGATCGACAATATCAATTCCACCCGACAGGCGTTGCGCGGTTACAAAACCATGAAAATGCTCCACGAAGTGGCGGCGGAAGCCGTTACCGCATTAGACGTACAGTACATGTGTCAGTCGGTGGTAAATTTCCTTTCCAAAAAAATGGGGTACAAGGTGGTAGGTGTATTCGCCGTTTCGGGAACGGATCCCGAAACGGGGTTCCCGCTGCTCGATTTCATTGCGTCGAATCTGCACGATGCTTCGGAGCTGTCAGGGGCGACACAAAAGATACGGGCAACGGGCGGAGGCCTCAGCGGACGGGCCGCCAGAACGGGAAAAATACAGAATACGCCCGACATAAAGCTTGACCCAGACTACGCGGGCTTGGAAGTGGAAGTGACATCCGAACTGGATGTTCCCATAATCTACGGGGAAAGACTGCTGGGAGTTCTGAGCGTTGAGGGAGAAAAACCCTTCGACAGGCAGGACGTTGAAACCTTCAGCGTCATGGCGGGGCACCTGGGTGCGCTCTGGCGGGTGAGGGAGCTGGTCAACAGTCTCGAGCGCCAGGCCCTGGTGGACCCGCTCACAGGTCTGTGGAACAGGCGTTACGGGGCGCAGGCAATATCCTCGGAACTGGCCAGGGCAAAAAGAAGCGGCGCAGCCATGGTCATGGCCATGATGGACCTTACCGCTTTCAAGGCGGTGAACGATACGCTGGGACACACCGAGGGCGACAGGGTCCTGCAAAAGGTGTCGGAAGCGCTTGCCGGATGCGCGCGCAAAAGCGATGTGGTGGTGCGCTGGGGCGGCGACGAGTTTCTTGTGCTCCTGCCAGAAACGCAAATGGCGAAAGCCGAAAAGGTAATGAAGAGGATGTCGCAAAGCGTGGGCGATATTTCGAGTGTTCCACGGGATCTTGTTCCCGGCGTGGATTTCGGAATGGCGGAATTTCCGTCCGACGGCGACGATGAGGAAAACCTGGTCCGCATAGCCGACAGGAGACTTTACGCCAAAAAGCGCTCTCGTTAGCCCGAAGCGGTCTTTTTAAGGTTCTTTTCGCGGTACATGGCTTCATCGGCCTCCTGTATAAGCGAGTCCAGGTCGAATCGCGGGGCGTCGGGATCGGCGGCGGCCACGCCTATACTGAGAGAAATATCGTAGCGCTTCATGTCTTCCCGCATTTTGTCCCCGAATCTCGCAAGTATCCGGTTCTTGAGGAGCAGGGCGCCCTGGGTCCCTTCTTTCATTAAAACCACGAACTCGTCTCCGCCGAAACGGCAGGGAACATCGGCCTCGCGGACACACTCCCGCATCAGATCGGCGAATTTCACCAGCAGACGGTCGCCCTCCAGGTGGCCGAAGCGGTCGTTTACGTTTTTGAAATGATCCAGGTCCATCATCAGCATTCCTACGGATGAAGAATCCCGTTTGGCCATGGCAAAATAGCGCCTGGCGACTTCCATGAACCCCAGTCTGTTGCACAGACCGGTGAGCGGGTCCTTAATGGTGGATTCCCTCAGTTTGTGAAAAAGTTCTCCGTAGGGCTCTTCCAGGCCCTTCATGACGACGCCCTGGAATATGAACATAAAGGAAATGACTTTAAGGATATGGCCCAGCCCGTTCATGACACCGTAAACGTCGGAATACAGGGTAAAGGCCAGTTCCGAGAGGATTGTCGCGCCCATCGAAAGCATCATAGCCCTGAAGACCAGGGGGCTGAGCCTTTCGCGGATTCTCCATATGTGGTACATGCCCGCAGCAATAAATCCGCAGATGATAGATTCGCTAGCCAACTTGAACGGGGTCAAACCTTCGCCGGGAACATAGCATGCCGGGAAGTACGGCGTCTCCATAATGATCGTAACAAGGATAACGGCCGCAGTAAGAAAAGCGGGCGCCTGAAGGCGCCTGGGAAACCTGTCGGCCAGCCAGGGTGCGGAAAAAAGGACGAAAGCCTCAAGAAAACGCGCGGCTATCCATAATTGGGTTGATGTGCTTGCTCCATGTGATGGGAATATGCCCATTCCCTTGAAAGTAAGCGTGTGGAAAAAATCTATAAGCGCAATTGCGATGTAGGCGTTTCCCAGGTATAGCAAAAAGTTGTTTTTCGAGAAGCGCCATGTTTTGGAGGCCAGCACAAAGATGAGACAGGCCACCACTATGGAAAAACCTTCAACCGTTACGTGAAAAAGCAGGTAGTTGCTCCGGGAAACGATCCAGAGCACCACCGACGCCACAAGCATTGCCATGATACGTTCCAGCGAAAAGAGGCTGGTCCAGTTGTCGTGGTCGTTCAGGTAGTCCTTCATTCGCGTACGTTCTCCGTCGGTTGATAGTAGGGGATCATTCTGACATTATAACTAAAAGTACCAATAACAGTGGTTTATATGGACTGACATTTTCCGGCTGTAATGTATACGGTATACACGGCGGTGCGCAAGCCGTTTTAGTTCTATACTTAAGATTAAAACAAAGGGGATGAAACAGGGTGGAAAACCAGTATGGCCTGCTTCGCTATGTCCAGAGCGTCAACAGGGCGGTGACCAGAACAGAAGCCTGTGACTTTGCCGTGCGGGCCATAGCCGACCACAACCTTTACGCCAATCCCTCCGTTTTTCTGCTGAGCGAAGACGGTGAGACTCTGGAGCTGGCTGCGTGGCATGGTTTTGAGCCGCAGACTCGCAGTATCCCCAAAAACACCAGCCTGAGCTGGAGAAGTATAAGAAAAGAGAGCCATCATATTATCGACGACACAGCGTCGTGCCCCGACTATGTAAGCGGGCTGCCGGGCTCGTGCAGCGAACTGAATTTCCCTATCAGGGGGCCGGAAGGATTTCTGGGAGTCTTCAGCATCGAGTCCACTGCCTGCGGCGTGTTTTCCGAAGAAGACGTGGAAACCGTTTCCCTGCTGGCGGCGATCCTGGGTTCCACCCTTACGCATATAATGACCAGGGAGCGGCTTGCCAGAAGCCTCAAAAGGGAAGAAACGCGAAACGGGTACAGAAAACTGATCCTGGACCTGGACAAAAGGCTTTTTGGCTCGCGGGGTCTGAACGACGCCGTAGAGTATTTTATGGACGCGGTGCAGGATGCCTTTGGTTTCGACAAGATATACCTGTTTCTGCGTAGTGGTCCGGAAAGGCCGCTCCGCCTGAAAAGCAACAGGGGCAAGGAAGTTCCTCCCGAATCGGTGACGGCCGTGCTGGAGCAGGGCTGCGGGCTGGTGGGAAAGGTGATTCAGTCAGCAAAAGAGGTTTGGTGCAATGACGTAACGCTGAACCCGGACTATTACATGGATGACGCGGAGACCCTGTCGGAAATGGCGGTTCCCGTGTTGTCGGGTGAATTGCTATGGGGAGTGCTGGTGGTGGACGAATACCACCGAAACGCCTTTACCCGGGAAGACGCGGAACTGGTCAGGGTGGTCTGCAATCAGCTTGCAGTGGCCCTGGAAGCCATCCACAATTTCGAGATGACCAGCCGGGATCTTGCGCTCATGCAGACGATCCACGATGTGGTGGTGCAGGTGGCCACAGAAACGAGCATCAATGAAATGTGCCGCCGCACGGTGGACCTGCTAAGGGAGCACACAAAGTATACCGTTTCCGAAATAGACGAAGTGCTCGACGAATCCTCCGGAGAGGTGCGCATAGTCGCCGCCTCATGGACGGATGACGCAGAAAGGCTGAGGGAACAGACGGATAAACTGCGGCTATCGGGGGGCGGCCTGGTGGGGAAAACGGCCCGCGAGAAAAAAATGCTCAACATAGCCGACGTTACCACAGAACCCGGGTATGTTTCTCTTGCGGCGCAAACTTTTTCGGAACTGGATATACCCATTATCTTCGGGGAACACGTCTATGGAGTTATCAGCGTGGAAAGCGACAAAATCGACGCCTTCGGCGAGAGGGACCAAAAGGCCTTTTCCATACTGGCGGGGCACCTGGGGGTGCACTGGGCCCACGTCAGGTTGCTGGAACAAACATCGCGGCAGGCTATGCAGGACCCACTTACGGGGCTGTGGAACAGGCGATGCATAATGGAGACTCTGGAAAAGGAAATAAGCAGATGCCTCAGATATCACTGTTACTTCTGTGTGGCCGTCGTGGACCTGAATGATTTCAAAAGCGTCAACGACAGGTACGGCCACCCGGAGGGCGACAGAGTGCTGATGGAGTTCTCGGAGTTCTTCCGAAACAATCTCCGAAGCAGCGACATGCTGGGCAGGTGGGGCGGCGACGAGTTCCTGGTGATCCTGCCTGAAACGTCGGCCTGCAAGGCGCACAGTATTCTTGAGCGTGTCAGGACCGAATTGCCCCTGCAATCGTTCGGCAAAAAACCTGTGGCAGTGGGAATGGATTTCGGCCTGGCTTCATTTCCGGGCGAGGGGAAGACCAGCGAGGAACTTGTGGAAACCGCGGACGCAAGGCTCTACGAGGCCAAGAGAAGCGCTGAAAACATGCACATGAAAAATTCAAAGACCGATGAGCATTAATGCCCGCCGCCTTGCCGCGGCTGGTGTTTTCGTTGCATGCGCTGCAACCGAAATAGTTTTCAACCGGGTCCTCGGTGTAAGCATAATATATACGCACCTTTACTATATCCCCGTATTTTTTGCCGCCCTGTGGTGGGGTTTTTCGTGGGGTGCGGCCCTCAGTTTTCTGCTGGCGGGTCTCCACCTGATGTTCAGCTATCACTCGGCGCCGCTGGAGGAGGCCGCAAGGTCGGCGATGTTTTTCGGGGTGGGAACTTCCCTTAGCCTCTTTTCATCCCTTTTCAAAAAGACCAGGGAACAGATGCTCAAAATCAGCCGGGAAAACGAAAAACAGGCGGAGCTCTTCAGGAACCTCTTCGAAAACAACCCGGACGGTATAGTGCTCTGTGATAAACAGGAATACGTAATGGACGCCAACGCGGCCTTTCTCGAAATGTTCGGCTGGAACATCCGCGAAGCGCAGGGACTCCCGCTGGCTGATATAGTGCTGGGCTCGGCTGAGGAATATCAAAAAGGCGTGGCCCTGGGAAGGCGGATAATAGGTGGCGAACTCATAGAACAAAAGGCCACCAGATACAGGAGCGACGGCGCGGCTTTTCCGGTTTCCATAGTGGGGGTGCCCATACTCACCGAGACAGAAGAACCCATAAGCTGCTGTGTCTACCGCGATCTTACCGATCTGCAGAGGTCGTACGAACATCTCCGGGCGGTGTTCCGGAGCGGAATCGAAACTTTTGGACAGATAATCGAGCAGCGCGACCCATATACGGCGGGTCACTAGAAGCGTGTGGCGGAACTGGCCCGGGCCATAGCCCGCGAAACAGGCATGAGCGAAGATGAGGCCGAAGGCGTCTACTACGCTTCGCTGGTGCACGATATAGGCAAGATATCCATCCCCGCCGAAATTCTTTCAAAACCCGCCAAACTCAACGAAATGGAATTCGCCCTGCTTAAGGGTCATCCGGAGGCGGGCGCCGACATACTTGCCCCCGTCGATTTTCCGTGGCCCGTGTCCGACCTGGTGCGCCAGCATCACGAACGCATGAACGGGTCCGGCTACCCCATGGGCCTCAGGGGCGATGAGATACTGCCGGGAGCGCGTGTCATAGCGGTGGCCGATGTGGTGGAGGCAATGGCGTCGGACAGGCCGTACAGGCCCGCACTGGGTCTGGACGCAGCCCTGGGTGAAATAGAATCGGGAAAAGGGAGGCTTTTAGACCCCGGAGCCGTAAACGCATGCCTTGCCCTGTTCCGTGAAAAACGGTTTGTATGGTCGGCGGCCGACGACGGAGGTTTTGGTAACCGGTATTGACTGAAACCGAAAGATGTGTCTCCTGGCGCAGGATTTGAGGATACGGGCTTTGTTGCCTGTTTTTCGTTTTGCTGTGGTACACTAAAACTACGGCAAGGCGAGCGGAGGCGCGTGTTATGGTGTCTTTGAGGCGCAAGTGGAGCGTGGCTGTTGCGGCGGGCGTTATGGGTTTTGCGGTTAACCTGCACCCTTTGCACGTGGATGTCGGGGTTTTAAAGGTCAGTTTCCTTGCGGGGCTGGTGTTTCCGCTTTTCGTCAGTCTTGCCTGGGGCTGGAGGTGGGGTCTTGTTTCGGCCCTTGCCGGAGGCGCGCAGACAATGTGGCTGCTCTGGCGCGGAGACGGCTGGGGTGTGATCTACTCGGTCCCTGTCTTTACCCTGTGGATAGTATGGCACGGCTGGTGTTCCGACCGCCGAAAGGCGGGAGGGTCCGCGTTGTGGAGCATGTACCTGGTTGAAATTCCCTTCAGATTCGTCAGCACCACGCTTTTTTATACACTCTTCGTTTGGCTGGTTTCGTTCAACCCTCCCCCATGGGCGCCGGACGTTACGCTTGCCGTGGTTTCCCCCGATTTTCTCAAGACCATAGCCGTAAAGCATACGGTTTTCGGTTACCTGTTTTTGATGACGGCCGACAGCCTTCTGGCTATCCCGCCAATCCGACGGGTTCTCGGCCTTCCCGGCCGGGGGCAGGAAAAGCTGCGCGTCGCGGTGCTTACCGGTATGGCGCTTCTGGGGGTGGCTTTCTGGTTTTTGAGCGCAGTAATTTCTTATATATGGGATCCCCACAGTCTGAACTTCATTCAGTTGCTTGTCCTTGACGTACCGGTGGACCAGATGCTTACCCGCGCAGCCGTTCTGGGGCTCTGTATCCTGCTGGGTCTTATCATGAGCAGGGCGGTCGGCAACTTGGTGGAGGCGCACACCCGTGACGCCGAGGCCGTAAGGCGGAGCGAAAAACTGTTTCGCACCCTTTTCGACCAGTCGGCTTCCGAAAACTACCTTATCGATATGGAAACGGGCCTTTTCGAGGACGCAAGCAAAGAGGCCTGCAGGGCCCTGGGCTACACGATAGATGAACTCCGGACGATGACCGTGGCCGACGTGGACCCCGATTTCCACGATGACAATCATGAAGGACGCTACTGGAAACGCCTTCCAGAGGAGGGCCATCTGGCTTTTGAAGCGCGCCACAAGAGGCGCGACGGAAGCGTCTACCCGGTTATCGTGCATACGGCTATTGTGGAAACCGAAGGCCGAAATCTTCAGGTCGCGGCTTCGTATGATATTACCGATATACGTGAGTCGGAAAAGGCGCTTCAGGCCCTTAACGCCGAACTTGAAGAAAGGGTACAGGAACGTACCGCCCAGCTTGAAGCGGTGAACCATGAACTGGAGGCCTTTGCCTACTCGGTGTCGCACGACCTCAAGGCGCCGCTTCGGGCGGTGGACGGGTTCGGCCTGGCGCTCGAGGAAGATTTTGCCGAAAACCTGCCGGAGGAGGCGCGGGGTTACCTTACCAGGATGCGCAGCGCCAGCCGCCGCATGGGAGCGCTTATAGAGTCGCTGCTGTCACTTTCAAGGCTTACCCGGAGCGCCATGGATATTACCGACGTCGATCTGACGGCCATGGCCGGGGCGGTCGTCAGGGAACTGGAAGCGGGCAGCCCCGGAACAAAGATCCAGTGGAACATTCAAAAGGGTCTTTCCGCCCGCTGCGACCCCCGCCTCATCAGGACGGTGCTTGAGAACCTGCTGGGCAACGCTTTCAAGTTCACTTCCGAAGAACAGAAGGGTGAAATAAGTTTTAGCGCCGATGTGCAAAATGGCAAAGTGGTTTTTTCGGTGTGCGACAACGGTGTGGGGTTCGACATGAAGTATAAGGACAAACTGTTCGAGACGTTCCAGCGCCTGCACAGCGAAGACCGGTATCAGGGCTCGGGCGTGGGCCTCGCAACGGTGCAGCGGGCCGTTTCCAGACACGGCGGGTCCGTATGGGCCGAGGGAAAACCCGGCGAGGGCGCCTGTTTCTTTTTTACACTTGGAGGTGACGTTAAACATGGAACCGATGAAAAGAATTCTGCTGGTTGAAGACGACAAAAACGACATCGACCTTACGCTCAGGGCTCTCAAAAAGAGCCGGGTCGCCAATGAGGTGGATGTGGCCCGGGACGGAGAAGAGGCTCTGGATGTGCTGATGAACCCCGATGAGGAGCTTCCGCAACTGGTGCTGCTGGACCTAAAGCTGCCCAAAATCCATGGTCTCGATGTTCTGGAAAAGATTCGCAAGACCGAAAGGACCAGGCTCCTGCCGGTGGTGATACTCACCTCCTCAAACGAAGAGAGCGACCGCGTAAAGGGTTACGACAGGGGCGCCAACAGCTTTATAGTAAAGCCCGTTGATTTTTCGCAATTCTCGAAATCCGTGGAACAGCTTGGTCTCTACTGGCTGGTGCTCAATTCCGGCCCTCCATGTTCCGGGGGCGGGTGTCGCTGATGGGAGATCGGACCCGGCTGCTCTTTGTTGAAGACGACGAAAACGATGTGTTGTTGCTGCTGAGGGAAATGAAAAAAAACGGCGTCGGCGAGGTGGACTGGAAAAGGGTGGAAACGGCCGATGACTTCAGGACCGCCATTGAAACCGAAGGTCCCTGGGACGCCATACTGGCCGATTACGTGCTTCCGGCCTTCGACGCCGTAAGCGCTCTGGAACTGTTCAAAACGCTGGAAACCGACATTCCATTTATCGTTATTTCCGGCAAGGTGGGCGAAGACGTCGTCGTAGAAACAATGAAGGCGGGCGCCCACGACTATATTCTCAAGGACAACCTCATGCGCCTGGGGGCGGCCCTGAAGCGAGAAATACGGGAGAGCAAACGCAGACAGCGCCACAGGGAGACACGCATGGCACTGTCGGATACGGAAGACAAGTTCCGGACGATATTTAATTTTATAGTAGACCCAGTATTCGTTCACCAGTACCCATCGGCCGGTTCGCTGGGCGGCTTTATTGAGGTCAACGACGCCGCGTGCGAAATGTACGGTTACGCGCGTGAGGAGTTCCTCCGCATGGCGCCGTCGGACATCAATACTCCGGGGCTGGAAGAAATATCCATGAAAATTTATGAAGACCTTGAAACGAGGGGGCGAAGCCTGGCCGAGGCCGCTCACAGAACCAGAGACGGCAAAACTATCCCCGTGGAACTCCACATCAACAGGTGCAAACTTTCCGGGCGAGACGCCATGGTAACCATAGCCCGGAACATTACGGATAAAAAGGCGTACGAAAGCAAGATACTGGAGTCTGCCACGGCCTCGCAAAAGGCCATGGAAAGCACCATTATGACGTTGGCCCGAGTTATCGAACTGAGGGATCCCTATACCGCAGGCCATCAGGACAAGGTATCCCTGGCGGCGGCCGCCATCCCGGGGGAGCTGGGTTTGCACGACCACGAGATTCGGGGGATAG
>CAZBLL010000025.1:0-11912 GCA_964492625.1 uncultured Synergistaceae bacterium | reverse complement strand
ATGCCCTGAGCAGGGCCGCCTTTTCTTCCCCGTTCAGCGCCTCCAGGGGAAAAACGCCGTTTCCTATCCATCCCTCTCCCCGGAACATTTCGAACTGGCCGGGAAAGCAGGGGTCCAGCCACCCCCGGTCCGAAAGTTCTTTTACCGAAAGAGAATCCGGGGGCAGTGCATCCTTGAGCAGCACAAGCGAAGGTATCCCGTATTCGCGCGCGATGCGGCAGGCGATGGTGTCCGAGGTTACTTCCCAGGTTTCGGGCAGGTCTCCCGTCTCTCGAAGCATTTCGCCCGGCAGCAGTACGGGCAGCCCGCCTGCAGCGCACACCGTTTCCGCTTCCGGAAGCGACCTCACAGCCCCGCCCCTTGGCATAATGGATGCAAGCAGGAGACCCATCTGATCCATTGCCAGAACGGACATCCAGTGCGCCGCGTGAGGCGAAAGTCCTAAACGCGAATCGCATCTTCTTACCGTGTCCGCGAAATCTCCGCCCCCCGGCGTCACCAGCACACCGGCGCCTTCGCAGGCGGCGTCAAGGTCCCGGCATATCCTGGGGAAGTGATCCCTTTTCTGCAGACTGCCCCCGAACTTGACCACCAGTTCCAGGGCCGCGGTCCTCATTTACCGTCTCCGCCCATGGCGGCGAAAAGCTCCGAACCCGCCGCGAACGCAGGAAACTGTTCATCGTACCCAGGGGGAATACAGTCATCGGCTGAACGCACATTCAGACCCATGCGCTCAGCGGCCTCTTCGGCCAGGAATTTGCCTATACCCGTGGGTATGACCGCAGGCGATCCATCCAGTCTTGAGCAAACCCGGAACATGGCGTCCTGGATCAGAGCGAGTTGACGACCTTTAAGAAAGGCGGCCAGCATTCGGAGTTCTCTTTCGGCAAGATATTCCCGGTCCGAGCAGACGAACCTTGCCAGTCGGGCCATTGCGAACCGTTCCTCCGCAGACCTGCCGTCGGACGTAAAGCCGTCGACCAGAGCCGGATCGACGTCGCCCAGCAGCACGTAGCAGTCGCCCATGGAACAGAACCTTTCGTCGGCCGGCCGGCACCAGCGGCCCCTTACCGGTACACGCCGGGCGAGCGTGTTCGGGTTCGACCGCACGACACCCGTGTAGACCAGTTCGCCGTTGACCAGGCGCTCCGTATCGGTCCCTCCCAGAGGGGTGGGCGCTCCCCCTGTCAGCGGAATGATGTCGGTTGTGGTGCTGCCCACGTCCACCCACAGACCGTCGCCAACGGTCTTTGCAAGGTACGAGGCCGCCGCCACCCAGTTAGACGCCGCGAACTGCAGTGGGTCATCGAAAGCTTTGTCGAGCGCAACCCAGTTCCCGCGATTCGACAGAAGCCACGAGGGGTTTTCCGGAAAAGCCCTGTGAAACGACTCCAGAATATGGAGGACGCCATCTCTTTTGGTTTCGAAGCAATCGCAGAGTTCCGCGGTCATGGTAATCGCCATGGCAACGCCTCCGGCCGCATTATCCGCAGCCAGTTTCCTCAGGAGAGCTTCCATCTCTCCCGGGCTCTTCCATACCTCGAGCGGCGCGCTTCGTTTCCCGACCGGCGTACCGGTTTCGTCGATATGAACGCACTTGGTGCCCACGCCGCCTATGTCCCAACCTGTTACTCTACAGGGCGACGACATTAAGGTCTTGATCCTTTTTTGTGAATCGCAGTGGCGGAACGTCGAGTTCATCGGGAAGCTCGTCTCGGACGCACGCGTCAAGCAGCACCTCGCCCATGTTCCAGGAAACGGATTCTCCCATGGCCCCCATGGGGGTAGTGAAACGGGGGTTCACCTCCAGCAGCACGGGGCCTTCGGGAGTCATCATAAAATCGATCCCAACGAAACCCGAAAGACCTGGAATAAGTGAAACCACCTCTTCCGCCAGCTTTTCAAGCATTCTCCTGCACGGTAAC
Source organism: uncultured Synergistaceae bacterium (assembly GCA_964492625.1). Classification (GTDB taxonomy): domain Bacteria; phylum Synergistota; class Synergistia; order Synergistales; family Thermovirgaceae; genus CAZBLL01. Next base: position 9,987 of record CAZBLL010000025.1, on the reverse strand, counting down.
CCGGGTATGGCCTCGTAACAGGAGGACCCGCCCCGATACTCGAAGCGCCGCCACTCATGCTCATCAACCAGGTCCACGTTCTGCCGGTTCACCGAAAAAAGGCGTACCTTTCCGCTGCGGCTCGCCACAAGCGACAGGCTCATGGGTTCTCCCTCCAGAAGCGGCTGGCAAAGGAGTATGGCCCTGGATATGTCGGCGAAACGGAAATACGACTCTACCTCCCCGGCGTCGCCGAAAACGGCGCTACCATCGCATCCTGTCCCGTACAGCGGTTTGACAGCCACCGGGAACCCTATGGACTCGGAAGCTGCTACACCGGCCCGGGTTTCCCTGGCCACGCACCAGTGCGGAACGGGCAAACCGTTCCTTGCAAGAAGCGACATCAGCAGCGCCTTGTTTGAGGCAAGCTGTACGGCTTCGGGCCCCGGCCCCAGCAGATGCACGCCAGTTTTTACGGTTTCTTCAGCCAGGGCCACGGAAAGCCCGTCCGTTTCCGGGGCCACCAGAACCGCGAACCGGCTTTTTCGACACAGGTCCAGGAACCTGGGCACACCCTCGCCCGGACGCACCGTGACAATTGACCCGGAAGAGCCCGCGGCCTCGTCGGGATTCAGGCCGTCAAGGAGCACCAGAGTTGCGGCAAGACCCGGTATCCCGGAAAAGTGCCGAAACAGGGCGCGGCTCATGCACAGGCCTTCTCTCGCCAGTCCTGCATCGAAAGTTCCCTCTTCGGCCCCTCCACCCGACAGATATTCGAAGATAACGACGTCGACCATTCTCCGGGGATTCGCCTCGTCCATGGCTACCACCTCGCCAGCAATTCGGGAAGCTGTTGATTCTCCATGGCCCTGAGCACAACAAGGAACAGCACGGCAACGGTAATGTCGGCCGTTGCACCCGGGTTCAGGGAATTGGCTTCGTCGCGCAGGAATCCGTCCAGACCCACGATGAGAGCCCGTCCTCCAGGGGTCGCCGCGCCTCCCGCCGCAATTGCGACAGCCGCCCTGGCGGAGACATCTTGGGCGTCGGCGACGCCCCTTTTACGGGCAATCAGTGTGTCGGGGAAACTGGACAGAAGCGTAAGGAAGGTCTGCGTCACTGCGTCACGCAAGCTCATTCCCCGTTCGACAGAAGCGTCGAAAGCGGGAAGGCCCGTTTCAAATACCGCCTCGAAACAGGTAACATACTCTCTGGCGACGATATCGCCCTCGGAGGATCCTCTCATGGTTTCCATCGGCGACCGGGGCGCCCGGGATGCTTTGACATCGTACCGCGACGCATCTCCCAGTCCTCCGGGAGACGCCGTACGGATGGCTTCGTAGACATTGTACGCGTCCTCGGCGGTAAGGCTTTCAAGTTCCTCTTTAAGCTCATCCCTGAGGTCGCAAGATATTCTCCTGGCGGCCGCCCGGGCCAGCGGCGCCAGAAGCAACAGGATGCCCAGGTTGGTATTGCACCCGACCAGGCGTTTGGTTTCGCGTACGCTGTCAAGAACCAGCCGTCCCACACCAAGCTCCGAAACCCGGGCGAAAACCCTTCCTACGGAGGCGCTGCTGACGAGAAACTGTTCGGCGGCAACGTCGGAGAAAGATTTTGTGAAGGAAACGTTACCCGGCTTGTCGGCCGAGACTTCAAGTTGGCACGCTATCTGTGCAGCCGTGGCGACATCTTCGTCACGCTTCATGAAACGCTCCCTCCTCCGCTGTATCCACCGAAAACATGATCGAGCAACGCCTCTCCCGCATTAATTCCCGTGGCTTTGAGCAGGCCCTTCCATCCCGGTATTCCGTTCAGTTCCAGCAAAAAGGTCCTGCCGTCCACGGTCCTCAGTATGTCTATACCAAGATATTCGGCGTCTACCACTTTCGCCGCCTCCAGGGCCATGTCCTCCATCGCTCCGTCTGCTTCCACCGGCATTACTCTTGCGCCCTGGGCCACATTGGTGCGCCAGCTTTTACCTGTGCGTTTCATCGCCCCTATGGCCCTGCCTCCCACCACAAAGACGCGATAGTCGACATTAGCGTGAGGCAGGAATTCCTGGACGTAAAACACATATCCGCTCTGTTCCAGGGCCGAAAAAACCCTGTAGGCCAGGTCGACGTCAGTGACCCTGATAATACCCCTTCCCTCCGAACCGAACAGGGGCTTTACGAGAACATCCTTCCCCAGCTCCTCGAAGGCCTCCATTGCCTTGTCAAAGCGCTCGCACGCCACGGTGGCAGGTACTGGAAGGCCCGCGTTCTCCAGCAAACACAGGGTGAACAGCTTGTCTACTGTGCGCTCGATGACTGAAGCCGAATTTATCACTCTTATTCCCATGGCCTGGAGCCTGTGCAGCGCGTCTATGCGGTAAATAACCTGCTCGAGCGAACCGCCAGGGACCGATCTGACGAAAAGCATATCGAGCGCCCCCATGTCCTTTTCGACGCTTTCCAGAGAGGGTCGCCCCGTCGCCGCACAGCGCGATACAAGTCTGGTGGCGGGAAGGCAAACCACGTCGACCCCGCGTCGAGTCAGCGACTCCCTCAGCGAGTTGACATGCCACCCGTCCGACCTGCCCAGTACCGCCGCCCTCAGATCCCCCACTCCTTTTTAAGGACCGATACCGCCGGAGCGCCCGCACGGAACAGTTTTCCCGTGGACAGGTTGTTGACGGTAATTCTGGCCGGGCTGAACAGAAGGGGGTCGATCTTGTAGAAATCGCCCTCGTATCGTTTGAAGAGTTCGCCGAACGGAACACCGAAATCAGAAGCGGCCGAGGATGGAAGTTTATCCATTACCGATTCTATGGCGGCGTCGTCCGCATCGACCATATAGAAAACATCGCCGCCGTAGAGTACGGCGTCGTTCGTCCAGCCCATTGCCTGCAGTGTGTTTTTGCCCACGGGCGCCAGGGGAGCAACGCCCCATCCACTTTTGACGGTGGACACGTCGAAACCACATTCATGCATTTTGTGCATTCCCGTTTCAACCACCCGGGCCACCACCTGCACGGAAGCCGCCGTGGAATTTGTTCTGGCTACTACCAGATACAAACCGTCCGGGTCCACTCCGCAGCGCCGTGCTATGGACTCGGTCACGCCCTCGGGAGGCAGCATGTCGCTCTCAAGAGTAAGAACGGCCTCCGTTGTTTCTTCCGTGTAGCCTATCTCCTCGAGAAGGGGTTCTTTGCCCCTGAGCACGCGGCCAGGGCCCGAGGCCATGGCAAAATAGTCATCGTCCGATATCCTCCACCCGGCGTACTGTGACGCCAGGCAGGACACAAGCGGCCTTGAGGTCGTGACGCATATACCCGGCATTGAAAGGCCGTCTACATCGTAGGGAATGAACGAAACATCTCCCAGTCCGCCGAGGCACGCCTCGGAATACAGACGACCGGCCTCGAGCGATCCAGAGCATTCGACCCCCGCGTCCACCACGAAAGTACCGTTTTCATAACGATGAACGCGTACATCCAGTTCTTCGGCTTTTTCGATCATTTCGCGGACCATGGCGGCCGCATTTTCGTTAAGCGGTTTCATATTGCAGTATTTCCCCCTTCCCCAGGGAAGTACAGTCTCCCGTCCATCGGGTGAACAGGCCTCTCCCGAACGACTCGGTGACGGGCAACCCCAGACTCTCAAGACGCCTCAGATAGATGTTGATAAATACAGGCCTGTAGCTGCAGGCTCTGCTGAAACTGGGCAGCACTTCGTCTATGCCTCCGAACGCCAGGATGGAGCCCCTTTTCATGCCGCCGCCCGCCCTTCGGGAAAGGTTTCCGAAGACCGCGATGGTCCCGGCCACCATACGCGAACCTGCGAACTCGCCCGCGTTACCGCCGACGGCGATAAGACCTCTTCGCATGGCGTCGCCGGTCCGGGCGCCCGTGTCGCCGGAAACTGTCAGCATCCCGCCTCGCATTCCCCGGCTCTCGCCGGGAAGAGCCGCCGCCGTCATGTTGCCGGCGTTACCCTTTACCTGGACCAGCCCGCCGTTCATGTTGCAGCAGCACCAGTCGGGCAGGTTCCCGAGTACGCGGATCTCTCCGTCCGTCATTTTTTCACCGAGGTGCATGCCGGGGTCTCCCTCGACGATCATCGTCCCGCCGTTCATTTCCTGGCCTATTCGTTTTACGTGCTCAATCTCTCCCCTGACGACGACGCGTTCATCCCCCTTGCGGCGCACGGTGAACAGTTCACCCAGCGGCGTCTTGTGGTTGCCCGCCAAAACGGTCATAGCCGCTATTTCCTTTTCCGTTTTACCGAGGATCATGTCGGCCCTCAGGCACGGCGCCTCTACCGGAATGGCTCCCTCTATTTTTGATTCAAGTACTATCGCGTTCCTGTCGCTCATCGTTCGTCACCTGCCGGTTTGCCGCCTAATATATCGTGAAGCCTGAAGATATGATCACCAAGGGAACCGCCGTAGTTACCGGCGGTGACCTGCAGAACGCCATCGATGCAGGCGGCTTCTATACCCTTGCGCATGGCCTCCGCCACCGAGTCGTCGTCGAGTCCGTCGATAACTATCTCAAGGACCGAACCGGTTCCTTCCGGTAGAGCGCTTTCGACCAGCCCCCGCAGAGTGGGACAGTAGGAAACGTTAGTGGAAGCGGGGAGAAAGGCGTATTTCGACCCCACCTGGCTACCGCTTCTTACGACGCCGCCAGGAAACGGCAGAATGATTCCCGGCAGTTCTTTTACGGCCCCCACCGACGCCCTGGCCGCCTGAAGCACCGACTCAGAGTCTTTAGCCACGATAAGGAAATTGCCGCCACCCACGCATTTCTGTATGCCGAAAGTGTCGGATACGACAAATTCGCCCTCCATTACCGGGATCCTCCAGTATCTGTGCCCATCCAGCATTTTGCTTATCTGGAAAGTGTCCCCGAAATAGCGGAGCCCGGAACCCACTCCTATCCTTTCGACGCCCTCCAGTGTGTCGTAGCAAGCCGTGGTGGGGCATGTCATGACAGCCTGTCCCACGCGCCCTATAATCTGTTTGGCTATGCTTTTTTTCGATGGAGTAAAAAGCAGCACACTTGCCCCCGGTCGTCCATCGGGAGTTTCTTCCGGTGAAAGAAAGCGCTCCACTCCTGCCTCGCAACCGCATCCTATTACAGAGGTTGCGAATCCCGTAACGCTGCCCACCGCCGCGTTCAGCCAGTGCTCGTCTGCGGCGGTCACGCAGAACCGGGATCCCCACATGCCGAAGGCTTCGGCGAAGGTGTCGATAATCTCGACGTTGTTGATCCTCAAGGCAAATCCCCCCTATTGCATGTCACTCGATACTCCAGTCCGCTCCTTTTCGGGCGGCCCTGGAAACAAAGACCTGCATCGTATCGTCCCGATCGAAAAGCGTCCGGACTTTTTCGGTCAGTTCGTGTGCAGCGATGTCGCCTTCCACAATTCCGTACACCGCCGGACCCCAGGAACTCTGTCCCACACCGGAGGCTCCGTGTTTCCTCATGGCCTCGACGATATCCCCCGAAAGAGACGATGCATATCTTCCCGACTGGGCGGTAAAGAAACAGTCGCCTACCTTTTTCTGGATGGAGGTAACCGACGCCCCGAAGGCCGCAAGGTCTTCTTCCTCTACGGCCGGAAGCAGCCGCATCAGAACCTCCCTGCATATGGACCCCGGGATATCCACGGGGGGATCCGGCAGTTCGTGGAAGGCCTCAACTTCCTTTTCGCCGCATATTTCACAGTTGATAACGGGTATGGCGACCACGAAACGCCACGACTCCGGAAGCAGGCTGTGAAAGAGCAACGGCGGCAGCGTGTCCTTTCCATCGGTCCTTCGGCCTCCGTCTATGACCAGCCCCCCCCTGTCGAACAGGGCTATACCTGCGCCGGGGCGCTTTCCCCTGCACATCATTGCAGCAATATCGGCGGTTGTGCAGGAAACGCCGTGCACCAGGCTGAGTGCTTTTCCCACAGTGAGGGCCAGCTGTGTTCCCGATCCCAGACCAACATGGGGGGGCAACATCGACTCTATGCAAAGACGCGCTCTGTCCCCGCTTTGAAACGGAATTCTGGAGTAGAACCTTTCGGCGTATTCGATCGCCCTGGCGGAGTCGGGCCCCCTGGCTTCTATCGAGGACGCGGGTTCAGCGGTAATGACCATGGCGGGGTTTTCGAGGGCCACCCCTATGCTTCCGAACTTTCTCCCCAGATTTCCGTTGAGGTCCAGAAAACCCATATGCAGACGGGAATGGGAACGAACAGTACAACGATTCATGCAATACCCCCTGTCCATCGGGCCAGCAGCAGCAGGGCTTTTTCTTCATCGGGTCCTCCTGTTCGTTCAACGAGATCGATCGCGGCCGCGTATTTATGTTCGAACGGGGCGGACCCGTTGACCGAAATGCGCGTAGCGGCCACCAGCGCCTCTACTATGGCGCACCGGGCTCTGTTGAACCCCGAGAACGGCCTGCCTGTTTCCCTGTGAATAACACTGAAAACGCAAAGGCCCCTTGGTCCGTCGAGATTCCTTTCGGTCATCTTCAGTTCAAGCCTTTCGCAGAAATCCTCAAGAACCGAACAGGGCGCTCTCCGCGCCGGGGCGGTCCGCAGCCGGGCCGGGTCCACCACGCTAAGGACAAAAGAAAGGGCTGAATCGGTTATGTTCGCCGCGGCAAAATCGCCCGAGGCCAGGTTGTCCCAGGTACGGCTGCCCCTGAACGGCCTTACGATGACCTGGCCGTCGTCGCTAGTCTGTATACCCATTGGAGCGAAATTGTCGCTTCCTTCCAGGTTTATCGTGGACAGGATCGTTTCAACTATCATGGGCTTTCGGATACGTACCCCCAATCCAGCGGCTGGTCCTGGCCGTAGCGCTTGTTAAGAACCAGGGCCGTTTCGGCCTTCTGCAGTTCCCGGCCCAGGTAGAACGCATGTCCCGGGTCCTCGATATCTATCTGCTCCCAGATCTCGCCCGCCGTTTCACCTGAAACAAAAACATCCCTGTTGAAAACATATATTTTCGGATGCGACACGAAGATGCGGAAATTGAGATCCCTTACCGCTCCCTGCATCGATTCCAGTTCCTTTACCGAAAAGACCTGGTGGGGCAGACTCCTGGCGACGACCAGTCCGGCGGATGCGTGTTTGGGCGGAGACTGCATTGATTTCGCGTAGAACATCAACCTCCTGGCCCTGTCGAACTCGGAGACCGCACCCGTCGCCCACGAAACGACGGAAGTGGTGAGCACCGCCCCGATGGAAAGATCGGAGCACAGCGCCGCCAGCATGGCGTTCACTCCGGAAGAGTCGGCCTCCATCAGCTCGGTCTGGTTGCCGATACCCATCAACATAGGTGTTTCGGGTCTTCGACGCCTGAAGGCGATGAACCTTTCGATCGATTCAGAGAGTCCGAAAGGGAAGGGGTCAAGAACCGGATCAGCAATATAAGGTATTTCGTGTATCTCCAGAAGATCGATGTTTTTCTCCAGGGAATCGAGGCTTTTGTCGTCAAAATCGGGTATTACGACGACTCTGCAGTCCAGGTCGAGAACACCCTCGATGTTCTTGCTGTTGACGCTCAGCAGAAGCTCGGCTCCCGCCCGGGCCGCCTCCCTGAGACTGGGAACGTCGAAAGTATCCACGCTCACACGGAAACCCTCGCCGGTCAGCAGGCGGACAGCGTTCCCCACACCGGGAAACGATCCCGAGACCGGGCCTCCAAGGTCAATGATGTCGGCGCCCTGGTTCCGGTACCTGCGAGCGGTTTCAAGCAGCTGCTCCTTCGAAAGCAGATGCGCGTCCACTATCTCGGCGAGTATGTCTATGTCGTACGTGTCGAGAGCGGGTGTTCCAGCCTCAAGGTCGAAATATGCTGGGAGATCCTTTAGATGATCTGGGCCTCTTTGCACTTCGACGGCGCCCGCGCTCTCCTGCACCACTGCAAGGTCGCCCTGGCACAGGCCCGGTACGACGATGAGATCATAGCCGAACGTTTCGGGAAGATGACGCGCTATCCAGCCGCATTCCGCCAGGGCCGCCACAGTGATGGGCATGGTGTGGACGGCGTGGTCGAAGGGTGCGTCCATCTCTTCGAGGACAGTCCGCAGGGACGCCGTGGCGAGTTCCCCGGTCAGGAAAAGATATGAAGCCATTGCTCCAGCTGCTCCATTGAAGAGGCGACCGCAACCTGTTCGAAAGAGGCCAGCGCGTCGAGGTTCCGCCTGTCTATGTTCCTTGTTGTCACGGGAAATGATCTTCCTGTGGGATCTCGCGAAACGGTTTTGTCGGAACCATCCGTAGGAAGCACGAACGTTGGGACAAGGGCCTTTCCGGCCTGGGCGAACAGATTGGTGGGCAGCGTGTCGGCTATCCCCAAAGCGCACTTTGCCACGGTGTTGGAGGTAGCGGGTGCAATTACCAGGCGGTTGAACCTTCCGAGCGCCATTTCACCACAGGCCGGAGAACTGTATCCTTCTTCCTTTACTACCCTGTTTCCGCCGGCGGTTATCCGGTCCATAAGGCGATACATCGCTACAACTTCCACCGCCGCCCTCGAGAGAAAAAAGGAGACATGTCCACAGCGCAGGGCCATCTCTATTGATTCCTCCAGAAAGTGTCCCGCCCCTGTAAGACACCAGGCCGTAGCGTCGCTCCGGCTGGCAATCATCGGTGAAGCCACTCCTGTAGCGTTATGTTATCGAGCGAGGGCCCCCCCTCGGCAAGTTCACTGCGGACGGCGCCCAGTGTCCCGGACCTTTCGGCAAATGCGTTATGCTGATGGATGCTTTCCATATTCTCCTGTTTAACCAGAACGAAGGTGTCGTCGGGCAAATCGGGGTATATGGCGACCAGGTTTCTGAAGACCTCTCTTACGTCATCCTCTGTGAACACCGGGTTCAGGTGGGCCTTATTGACCACAAAGAACTCGTCGGTGCGCTTGAGCAGTTCGTAGGTCTCGGAGCTCATGGAAGCCTCGAGGATATTCACCAGGTGTTCTCCCCTCACGGGCCAATCACCGCCTATGAGCAATGTGCCCTTACCCCGCTGGTTGTGAGAGGCCATGGGGACAAGCTGCAGTATCCTTTCCACCTCTGTTTCTTCGAAGCCCTCTTCCAGAAGCAGTTTTCTGGAGTGGCTGCGCATCATGTCCTGGGCGCAGGGACAGACGGTCATACCTTCGACCTCCACCCCCGTGACCGTTTTGACCTCTTCTCCCCTGCAGGAAGAAATGCCCACGAAGGTGTAGAGTTCTTCCACGCTTTTTCCCGACAGCGGCGTAAGTTTTTTAAGGGGATACTTGGCCCTGATATGGACTTCCGAGCATTCCGTCTGCTGGGTCCGCGCGATTCTGCGCGCAAGTTTCTCGGCAATGGCTTCTATGGTGGACGAAGGCTCCAGGCTTATCTCCTCTGTAAGGTTTTCGATGACATCGCTGAACCTGGACATGTGGACCCCCGAATGCTCCCGGTCCAGATAGGCGAACAGGTCCATCTCCGCGAAGAAAAGCGACTCTCCACCGTTTTCGGTCATGCGCAGTATTCTCTTCAGCCCCGTAACGCCTACCTTGCTGAGACTAATGGGTATGCTGGGGTTGCTCTGCTGAATATCCCTTTCCAGGCTGAAGCGCAGGCTTTTTTCTACTTTTCTTACTCCCGAGGTATCTAGACCCTCTGCTATTTCGCCCAACGTGCGTGAATACCCGGGGGGTTTGAGATCCGGCGCTATTTCGGCCAGGGGCACGACCGCAAAAGACCTTTCGGATATCCTTGGATGCGGCAGGACAAGTCCGTTCTCGTTCACAAGGACGTTGTCGTATATGAGGATGTCGAAATCTATAGGTCTGGGCAGGCCGGCCGTCTTCTGGTCCCTCCCCATTCTCATCTCTATGGATTTGACGTAGCGCAGGAGATCGAACGGATCCATGTCCGTGCGAAGCCGGCAGGCCAGGTTCAGAAATGGAGGTTGATCCACAACACCAAGAGGATCCGTCTCATAGAAGGATGACACCTTTTCCACGGAGGCCCTTCCCTGCAGATAC
>CAZBLL010000024.1:0-11963 GCA_964492625.1 uncultured Synergistaceae bacterium | reverse complement strand
ACCTGTTTGTGTCTCAAAGATATTGCCATGCATATCTGGGATAGTAATAAATGGGATGTCCTCACCATAATTTTCTGGATCTTTTGTCGGTGGAGTTTTTCCACAAATCACTTTTCCTAAGTCTGAAACTATGCCAGATGCCCACCCCTTCGGTATCTTCCCCAACTCCGGATCCTGGAAGCTGTCAGGGAAAAGCGCGGAAATATCATCCGGCAAACCGGTAGGGCGGCCTTCGGCTTTGGCGCGCACCGGGTCAAAGTCCACGAACCACGATTTAAAAATGGCCCGGGCCATGGATTCCAGTGTTTTGTTCATTTGTCGATTCAACTCTATCTTGTCGTCCAAAGAACCAAGGATATGGGCAATTGCACGTTGCTCGGGGAGAGGAGGGACAGCTATTGCTTTCGCATGTGCTGCATCCCGGTTTAACCCCGGAACAGCACTGTCGGCGTTCATTTCTCGCAAACCGATAGATTTGAGTAAATAGTAGGTATATTTCAAATGGCGGCCGGGAGCGCTTACCACATAAAAAGTTGTATCAATCGGCCAAAACGGCTTCGGTACAAAATGCACAGAACCCACAGTACCCTTCCGCCCGATAACAATGCCCGGCTCATCAACCAAAGGTTGATCATGAGTACCTACTGGCCCATTTGAACCGTATACCAGAAAATACCCATCTGGGTTACGTTTTTTTGCTGGAAGTCCTTTCCCATAGGTAAACGGGCAAAAGGAGCTAATTGTTGTTGCTAACCATTCACTCCCCATACCCCAAAGCCTCCAGGTTCCTCTTTTTAGCCACTTCAAGCCTGCAGGCCTTTAAGAACATCGCAATCGTTACGGTGAACATTTCGTCTATTCGTTTCATTTATTGCTTCCAGGCAACTTCAGGCGTTCGTCTCCCGCCAGAAGGGTCATTTGATGAATTGCAATTTTGTTCAAACGTTCCAGTCGCGTCTGTTGCGGCAGTTCTTCGGCAATAAAAAGCGCATTCAGATTTTCCAGATTAGACAGACAGACCAGTTGAGTAACATCTGCGTAATCTCTCATGTTACCGGTTTTATCGGGATTTGCTTCCCTCCATTGAGTCGCAGTCTGACCGAAAAGCGCCAGATTAAGCACATCCGCTTCGTTGGCGTATACCATTGATATCTGCTGTTTGTTGAGTTCTGGCGGAATCAAGTGCTGCTGGACGGCGTCCGTATGGATGCGATAGTTGATCTTAGCCAGGTTGCGTCGTATATCCCAACCCAGTGTTTTGCGCTCGTTTTCCTTGAGCCGCTGAAACTCCTTGATCAGGTACAGTTTGAACTCCACCGAAACCCATGAAGCAAACTCAAAGGCAATATCCTTGTGCGCGTAGGTTCCTCCGTAGCGGCCAGCTTTGGAGATGATTCCTATTGCTCCTGTTTTTTCTATCCACTTTTTGGGCGTGAGCGTAAAGCTGTTTAACCCGGCCTGGATTCTAAACCCGTCGAATTCCACGGGTTTAAAACCCGGGTTGTTGAGGTGCTCCCATATCCCCAGGAATTCCAGCGTATTACGATTCCGCAGCCAGTTGCGGATAAGATCATCCATCTGCTCGTTGTTTTTGTAACGGGCTATATCCGTCAATGAAATGTAATCCTCTTCCTCGATAGTGGATATCGCCACTTCCTGACTCAGGACTTTAATTTTAGCCATGGCTATTCCCCATATCCCAGAGCCTCCAGGTTCCTCCTGATAACGGCTTCAATCTTGTCGGCTTGGGCAAACTGCTCGTACAACGTGGCCGAGAGTTCGGCCATTTTTTCCTCAAAAGGAACTCCGTCGTCTTCCACTTCGGCTGCGCCTACGTATCGGCCCGGGGTCAAAACATAACCATGTTCTTTTATCTCTTCTATAGCAGCACTTTTGCAGAAACCCGGCACATCCTGGTATTCATCGGTATCTTTTTCACCCCGCCAGGCATGGTAGGTTCCGGCGATCTTTTCTATTTCTTCGCCTGAAAGTTCCTTGTGGGTCCTGTCGATCAAACTGCCCATCTTGCGTGTGTCTATAAACAGGGTTTGCCCTCTTCGGTTTCGGAACTTGCCGTTTTTCTTGTTGCGGGCCAAAAACCACAGGCAAACCGGTATCTGGGTTGTGTAAAAAAGCTGCCCTGGCATGGCTATCATGCAATCTACAATGTCGGCCTCTATCATGTTTTTGCGAATTTCGCCTTCGGCTGATGTGTTGGTTGACATGGACCCATTGGCCAGAACAAAACCGGCAACCCCCGTGGGCGACAGATGATGTACAAAATGTTGTATCCAGGCGTAGTTGGCGTTGTTTACCGGCGGCGCGCCATATCTCCAGCGGGCGTCTTCGCGCAAGCGCTCGCCGCCCCAATCGCTCATGTTGAAAGGCGGATTGGCGAGAATAAAATCGGCCCTGAGGTCCTTGTGCAGGTCGTTGTGGAAACTGTCCGCATGCCGCCCACCGAGGTTGGCGTCAAGCCCCCTGATGGCAAGGTTCATCATGGCCAGCCGCCAGGTGGTTGCGTTTGATTCCTGCCCATATATGGCTATGTCGCCAAGCCGGCCGCCGTGTTCTTCTACAAAGCGTTCGCTCTGCACAAACATGCCGCCCGAACCACAGCACGGATCGTACACGCGGCCCTTGTAGGGTTCGATCATCTGGACAAGAAGTTTAACAACGCACTGTGGGGTGTAGAATTCTCCGCCGCCCTTACCTTCGGCCGCGGCGAACTTGCCGAGAAAGTACTCGTACACACGGCCTAAAATATCCTTTGAACGGGATTTCTCGTCCCCGAGTCCTATTTTGCTGATGATGTCGATAAGTTCACCCAGGCGGTGCTTGTCCAGCGACGGGCGCGCATAGTCTTTGGGTAGCACTCCCTTGAGGGTGGGGTTTTCCTTTTCAATGGCGACCATGGCGTCGTCGATCAATTTACCGATGACGGGCTGCCTGGCGTTATCTTTAAGGTTGTTCCAGCGCGCCTCTTTGGGAACCCAGAATATATTGGCCGCCGAGTATTCATCCCGGTCTTCCGGGTCCGTATAGTCGGTTTCCCTTGTGGCCTCAAGCTGCGCGTATTTGGCCTGAAAGGCGTCGGATATGTATTTCAGGAAGATAAGGCCTAAAACCACATGCTTGTACTCGGAGGCGTCCATGTGCCCCCGCAGCTTGTCGGCCGCCGCCCACATCTGGGTTTCAAAGCCGAGATTTGCTCCATTGTTTTTGCTCATATCCAGCCTCCGATAAGCCCTGTTGCAAGATGCAATCCCGCTTGCCTTTTAAGCCAGCCACCGGCCTAAATGGCATCCATTATTAACTCGACAGCAACTAAGCCTTTTTATCATACCATGGCTTAGGGCGGCGCTCTACTGTGGAGATTGGTAATCCGTTTCCATTTTTACGTATTCCAGCAACAACTTAGGGTGGTTTTGGTCTAAAGCAATTTCTTTTGCACTAAAAAACCGGGCCTCTTTACGGGGGCCCGGCTCAAGGCATCATTTTTTCGCGCCGGGAGCATTCCCGCAAGAACACCTTATGGCGCCAGAACATTCGGCAAACTAGCCACCGCGCAGAAAGGAGAACCTCGGTATCGTAGCTTTTACACTTTTTCGTCGGAGTTTTTGTTGTTGAGCACACTTTTTCGGGGGTAAAAGGGGCAAAAACGAGCTTTTACAGGAATCAGGCGTCAGGAAACTGGAAACAGGAATTAATAAAACGAGATTCTTCGTCGTTTCACTCCTCAGAATGACAGTAAGGCAGGAGGCAGCAATCAGCTATCAGCTGACAGAAAGTGCTTGTCATTCCGAATCCGCCTGCTGGCGGAGAGGTCGAAGACCCGCCTACTGGCGGAAATCTTGGTCTTCGCGAACCGCCAACCGTAAGGTCAAGCCCGAGATTCTTCACTACGCTAACGCTCCGCTCAGAATGACAGCAGAGGCAGGAGGAAGCAAGCGCGCAGGCCAGTGATCAGGGCCGGGATTGTTGCTCTATGCTTCAATCTCTTTTACCATACTCTGTCTTGATACCTGTCTCTGGACCAGCGTAGATACTTTATCAATTCCCAGTTGACGTCGTCCAGGTCGAAGTATTCGCTATCATAGTCGCCGCCGGACCATTCCATATATCTCTTATGCTCGAAATCGCCCGGGTCGTCGATGGCTCTGCAAAACTCGCCATAGCCGCCCACTCCTCCCACGTCCTCGGGGGGGCAGGCCCTTTCTCCTTCCAGACACTCTACAGGCGCCCTGAGTTGCGGGTTGAAATACCTGTTATCTTCCAGCACCAGTTCATGCTCCCAGTAATCTCCGAAATCATACCGGTACAGAAGCGTGCGGCCCTTGCGCCTGAATATGTCTCCCAGAAGGTATTTGCCGGATTCAAGTCCCTTGTCATCGTAATCCAATGGTTCGTACTCGATGTATCGTTTTTTTCCTATTATGAACTCGTACAAATGGTAGTTCATCCAGCCCATTGCTATCTGGATCACATCATGTAGCCTGTCCAGCGTAGTGCTTGCAGGAACCACAAATCTTCGCCAGATCGGAGGTTCGATGTACAGTAACCGCACCTTAAGCAAGTACAATTTCTCGCTCATTTTTGCACCTCGTATTTGTTCCAGAAAGCGTATTTGCGACCATGAGCCAACTTTATCCGGCTTTTGTAGGCTACGTGATCATCGAAATTGTTCCAATCGGATACGCTAGACGCAAGTTTGTCGAGTTTTTTGAGGTACCGGATACCATGAGTATAAGCCTTTGTTCGGCCTTGTTCGAGGATCGAGGTCAAGAGGCTTCGGTAAAGCATGCTGGCGCCCAGGTTCAAGTTTGCCGATTCCATGCTTTTTGCAAGAGGAAGCAATATTACGTAGTTCGCCCCATCAAGTTTATCTACCCTCGATAGCAGAAATTTCTCGGCTTCATCAAACATGCCCACCAAAATGAGGAAATTGGCGTCAGTCGTCCGGAATACATCCTGCTTCATAATCAGGGCTATTTCATCGGCGATAATTTCATCGCGCTTCGCATCGCCTGTTACATCGAGCAATGCCTGAAGCGTGTCGGCTGAGCGATGCGACCTGAATCGTTTGTAAAGAAGGTTTTCCAGTTTCCCGGTGTCGCCTCGCTGCCTGTAAATTTCCAAAAGCAACTGGTCTCGCTCATAATCCCGGGATGTATCACCAGGTGGAATTTTCTGTAACCAGGCGTAAGCGGTATCCACATCTCCGCTCTCCAGGTAAACCCGGGCTATGTCAACTAAAGCCACTGCGGGGGGGTCGTCCCATGAAGCAATTTCGGTCTGTTCAAAGAGTTTTGCGTCTTTGATCTGTCGGGCAAGCGATCCTGTCAGGTTAAGGTCATGGCGCCTGGAGTATTCGTTGTCTTCATTATCGGCCTTATTCTGAAGCGCGCTTATCATCGAACGGATAGACGCCTCGGGCAAATACTCTGCGGCATGGTGAATCAGCTCGGCTCTTGCGCCGTACTGATCGTCACTGATCAGTTTCAGGACAAGTTCTGCTATTTGGTCTTTATTTTTGAAACGGGAAGCGTATTCGATAAACAGATCCCTGGCGTCGATACGGTAAACATCGCCTACAAAACCGCTTGAATCATCGCAACGCTCAAGGGTGCTGTTATCCGTCTCATAGAAAGAGGCTACAAGTTCCAGCCCTGTTGGCGGGTCTGACACGCATACTTTTATATCTTTGAGCAACATTTCAAGTTCACAGGAAAAGGTTCGGACGCCCCTGTAATCAATAAAGCGCCTGGAACGTTTGAGCCCCGACATTTTCCTTTTGAAACGCTTGAAGTTTTCTTCCGGAGTAGCTATAAGCCTTTCGATCATCTCTTCCACGAAATCAACACGCGAGGATAAACGCAACAGGGCGTCGGCAAGAATCTCAGGCCCCAGGTCAATCAGTTTTTGTTTGCGGCTATCATCCATGCCTGCGCTCTCCACGCTGAAACATTACAAACCCTCCGCTATCTGTTTTATCCCCGAAACAAGGACCCGAAAATTACGAGATGCGTTTTCAACTTGGGTCTGCTCCCTCAAACAACCCCTGCTCCCATAAATACCCCATCTGGTCGCCTTCCATTGTACAATACCAAAATTTCGGAGGGGACGCGGGACAAGGCACACAGAAAAACCAGTTGGCGGAAAAACCAGACAGCAGCGATCAGCTATCAGCTGACAGAAAGTGCTTGTCATTCCGAATCCGACTACTGGCGGAGAGGTCGGAGATCCGACCACCGGCGGATACGACCTCACTCAGCGACCAGGTTCTCCAGCAGCATTTTCAGTTTTTGGGAGTCCATGCCCCAGTAAACTTCGTCCCTGAACTCTATGACTGCCGGTTCGGCGCACGCGCCGAGGCAGGAGCACCTTTTTACCTCTAGCGATTCTTCCAGGCCCATGTCGGCGATGACGTTCTGGGCGTCTTCTATGAACCATGCGCTGCACAGCCCGCACACATAAAGCGTTTCCACTTCGGCGGCAAAAGCGGGAACGGCCGCAGGCAGTACAGCCGCCGAAACCATCAGGATCGCCATAAGGGCCACGATGATTTTCTTCAATTCGTTCACCTCCATGCTGTATTTACGGACACATTGTACAAATACTGCCGGGGGCATTTATGGGTAGTATTGCTTATTTACAATCTTTACAATCCTTAGGGTACATAAAAAGGGCGGCCCCTGAAAGGAGCCGCCCTGTCTCTGCTTTGATTGGGGTGTGTTTTTATTTCTGACCGGGTTTCCAGACCTTCCAGACGTTGCCAACCAGGTCTGGCCCGGGTTTCAAAGTCGTAAGGCCCGGTTTCCAGCCTGAAGGAGTCGCCTCGCCGCCCTTGGTGGCGCGTACGTGCTGGAAAGCCTGCACCTGCCGGACAGTTTCCTCTACGTTGCGGCCCACCGGCGGAGTTAAAACTTCCATTGCCTGGATAACACCATCGGGGTCTATGATGAAACGTCCTCTTACGTTTACTCCGGCGTTTTCGTCGTACACTCCGAAGATCCGGCCCACGGCTCCACCGCCGTCGGAGATCATGGGGAATGGGACACCGCCGTCAACCATTTTGGAAAGCTCGTTATCGTTCCACACCTTGTGCACGAACTGGCTGTCTACGCTTACCGAAAGCACTTCCACGCCCAGTTTCTGGAACTCGGGGTATTTGTCGGCGACCGCCGACACTTCAGTTGCTCAGACGAATGTAAAGTCGCCGGGATAGAAGCACAGCACCACCCATTTCCCGAGGTAATCGGAAAGTTTTACGGAAACGAATTTACCCTTGAAATACGCCGGGGCCTGAAAATCCGGCGCTTTTCGACCAACCATGATCGTCACACCTGATTCCTCCTTTTTTGCCTCTGTCTCAGCCGGTTTTTCGGAAGGCGGCTGCTCACCTACAACTCCACCCGTGGGGCGCGCACAACTAATTTCCTGTTCCTCCAAAGAATTCACCTTCCTTCGGAAAAAGCGGTATCTGAATTACATGCATTCATGATACCATGGCAACGGGTTAAATTCTACCAAAACCTGAAAGGAGGGTAATTTTATGGCCGTTTCCGTTGAGATGAAGGCGCTTGAGGAACTTATCACGAATCAGCGTTTCGCCGTTCTGGCCACTTCCGACAAGGGAGCCCCTTACGGCAATCTTGTGGCTTTTGCAGCCGCAAACAAGGGAGACAGGCTGCTTTTCGCAACCCATTCGGCTACAAGAAAGTTCGACAATATAACGACCGACAACAGGGTGGCTCTGGTCATCGACAACAGAACTAACGATCCAAAAGACCTGCACTCGGCGTATGTGGCTACTGCGCTTGGAACCGCCAGACCGCTCAGCGGCTCTGAACGCGACGACAACCTTGAGATTTTCCTGTCAAAACACGGCTATCTTTCGGGCCGTTTCGAGTCCCCGGAATTTATCCTCTTTGAGGTTCAAGTAGAAGTTTTTAACGTGGTGACCAGGTTCCAGAACGTCGCCGAGATACGGATGCAACCATGAACGGAATTATCGCACTTGAAGATATACGTCCCGCCGACCTGCCGCTTGTGGGCGGAAAGGCGCTGGCGCTGGCCGAGATGCTTGGAAAAGGGGTGCCCGTTCCGGGCGGTTTCTGCGTAGCCACGGAGATATACAGAGATTACGTTCGCGAAACAAACCTGGCCGAACGCATAGCACTGGAACTGAACCGCAAGCCGTTTTCCGAAATGCGATGGGAAGAGATATGGGACGCTTCTTTGCGTATACGTAACCTTTTCGCAAAAACAGACCTTCCCCGGCCGATGGAACAATATCTTGCTGAAAAAGTGCAAAACCGTTTCGGCGACACGCCCGTTGCGGTAAGGTCGTCTGCGCCGGGGGAAGACGCCTCCGGGGCGTCGTTCGCCGGACTGCACGATTCGTACATGAACATCCGCTCCCCGAAATCCGTGTTGTTCAACATCAGGCTGGTATGGGCCTCCCTGTGGTCGGACGCGGCGCTCCTCTACCGAAAAGAGCTTGAACTGGACATAACCGAAAGCGCCATGGCGGTTATCGTCCAGGAGCTGGTTTCGGGTGAGGTTTCGGGGGTTATGTTCACGTCTGCCCCCGGCGACAGCGAGGCAATGGCCGTTGAGGCCGTATACGGCCTTAACCAGGGCCTGGTTGACGGGTCCGTCGAACCGGACAGATGGTTTTTGAACAGGGCAACGGGAGAAGTACAAAGCCATTCGGCGCCCGGCGGGCGTTTCCGCCTGTTGGCGGCCGAAACCGACATCGTTCAGGAAGAACTCCCCGCCGACATGAAGGAGCTCCCGCCGCTTGATGAACACGGCCTTCGGGATATATGGAACCTGGGCCAAAAAGCCGAGAAGTATTTCGGCTCGCCCCAGGACGTGGAATGGACCCGAAAGGGACCTGCCCTTTTCCTGCTTCAGTCGCGCCCTATTACCACGGAACAGGCGGCCGGCCACGAAAGCGACGACAAGCGCCCCTGGTACAGGAGCCTCACCCGCAGTTTCGACAGCCTGGAACAACTGCGCAACGAGATAGAAAACGAACTTCTGCCGCAGATGGAAAGCGAAGCCGAAACGATGAAAGGGGAAACCCTGAACAGCCTGCCCGATGACGCACTGGCTCTGGCAATAGAGGCAAGGAACGCCGCGCTGGAGCGCTGGACGGGAGTCTACTGGGATTCATTTATACCATTCGCCCATGGGATGAGGCTTTTTGGACAGGTGTATAACGACTCGGTCAGACCCGACGACCCCTACGAGTTCATGTCGCTGCTGGGAAACACCGGCATGCAGAGCGTGCGGCGCGATGAACTTATCCATGAAGCGGCAGCGACCATAAGCACGATAATCGACAAAGGGGCGGAACTTCAGGAGACCGACAGGCTGCCGCAGCGCGTGCGGGATATTCTGGGCTCTCTTGCGACTGACCTGTCGGAAGTCACCAGCATCCCTCTGTCGGAAAAAGAAACCGCCGGGATAATAGGCGCATTTTTAACGCATCCCGACAGGAAGCAGTCCGTCGATTCGGGCAAGCTGGAAAAACAGTTTCTGGATCGTTTTCCGGAAGCCGAAAGATCACGCATGGAAAAGCTGCTGAAACTTGCAAGAGCAAGCGCCCGATTGCGCGACGACGACAACATATACCTGGGACGCGTGGAACGCGAACTGCTTCGGGCCGTAACCGAGGGCCGCAAAAGACTTGAAGCCGCCGGCCGTATCGCGGGAACCGATGAACCGGACGCTTTGCAGACATCGAAAATGCTGAAAGACCCCGCAGCTCGTTTTATCCGGGAGAACGCTATTCAGGCTGAAACGTCTGCGGTTTCAGTTCGCCCTCGTCAGATGACAGGCCAACCCGCGGGACCGGGGGTTGGAACGGGCCGGGCGAGGGTTATTCTATCTCGAAACGACATTTTTTCATTCAAAGAGGGGGAAGTACTGATCTGCGACTCCATAGACCCCAATTTCTCCTTTATCGCACCCCTGGCGGCGGCGATAGTTGAACGCAGGGGCGGCATGCTGATCCACGGCGCCATCATCGCCAGGGAGTACGGCATACCCTGCGTTACCGGGGTTCCAAACGCTACGGAATGGATAGAAACAGGAGACAGGGTGACCGTTGACGGTTTTTTGGGCCAGGTCACAAGAAGCGGTTCACCAAAGCAACAAAAGGAGGATTAAAGAGATGGCTCCATTCAGACCAGACAGGGAATACGCTCTTGAACAGGACCGCAAAGACCCGCTTGCCGTTTTTCGAGACAGATTCGCCGTACCTGAGGGCGCCATATACATGGACGGCAACTCTCTGGGGCTTTTCTCGCAAGACGCAGAGAAAGAGGTCCTGCGTGTAATGGACGAATGGAAAAATCTGGGAATACGGGGCTGGCTGGAGGGAAACCCTCCGTGGTTCCATTATTCGGAAGAAACCGGAGCAATGGCGGCAAAGATAGTTGGCGCGGCAAAAGACGAGGTGGTGCTTACCGGCACTACTACGACCAACCTTCACGCGCTGTGCGGATCGTTTTTTGCCCCACACGGAAATCGCCGCAAAATACTGGCCGACGAGCTTACGTTCCCCTCGGACATTTACGCTCTGGGAGGTCTGCTGAAAAGCAGGGGCATGGACCCGGAAAAAGACCTTGTGCTGGCAAGGTCGAAAAACGGCAGAACGCTCGACGAGGAAGAAATAGTAAATCTGATGACCCCGGAGACGGCGCTTGTGCTGATGCCTTCGGTCCTTTACAGGAGCGGCCAGCTTCTGGATATGGCGCGAATCACCGAAGAGGCTCACAAGAGAGACATTCACATAGGTTTCGACTGCTCACATTCGGCTGGAGTTGTGGAACACCATTTCGACGACTGGGGTGTGGATTTCGCCTTCTGGTGCAGCTACAAGTACATGAACGGCGGCCCGGGAGCCACGGCGCTGCTTTACGTGAACCGAAAAAACTTTGATGTCGCTCCGGCGCTGCCGGGCTGGTTCGGATACAACAAGGAACGGCAATTCGACATGAAACTCGCTTTTGAACCCTCGGGCGACGCAGGGGCCTGGCAGATTTCCACGCCTACGCTTTTTTCGTCGGCCGGGGTAAGGGGCGCGCTGGGGGTAACCCTTGAGGCGGGAATATCCGAGATACGCAAGAAATCGCTTGCGCTGACGGAATACATGATGTACCTGATCAACGAAGAGCTGATACGTCCAGGTTACGGGTTCGGCATAGCGACACCACGCGAGACCAGCCGCAGGGGCGGCCATGTGGCGCTTACTCACTCAAAGGAAGCGGTGCGGATAAACGAGGCGCTTAAATCCCGCGGGATAATCCCCGATTTCAGGACCCCCGATATAATACGCCTTGCTCCGGTTCCGCTGTACTGCACGTTCGAGGACGTGTGGAACGTAATTACGGCCGTTCGAAACATCATGGACACCGGGGAATACCTGAAATTTTCAGACAAACGGCAGACCGTGGCGTAAAAAAAGCGGGGCTTGAAGCCCCGCTTTTTTGCTGCTCTTACTTTTTGGCGTCTTTGGCCAGATGCCGCTCCAGGAACTCTATGCATGTTCTTGCCCCGAAACCCGTGGCGCCCTTGCTGTAATAGCCGTAGTCCTCTTTGGTGCTGTCCACTCCGGCTATGTCGAGATGGGCCCAGCGGACGCCTTCGCCCACGAATTCTCTAAGGAACATGGCTGCGGTGATGGCGCCCCCGTATCTACCGCCCGTGTTCAAAACATCGGCCATGTCGGACTTGATCTTTTTCTTGAGGCGCCCGCCGTCAAGCGGCAGACGCCAGAATCTCTCTCCCGTATCGGCCGAAACATTCATGATGCTTTCGGCCAGCCGGTCGTCGTCGGAAAACAGCCCGGCGGTGTATTCTCCAAGGGCCACCACGCAGGCTCCGGTAAGCGTAGCCATGTCGATCATTATGTCGGGTTTCTGTTCCGAGGCGAAAGAAAGTACATC
>CAZBLL010000023.1:0-11992 GCA_964492625.1 uncultured Synergistaceae bacterium | reverse complement strand
GTCGTCGCGGCTACCGCCGCTCGCTCGAGGTGACAGTAAATCGAAAAGATGATGGCGGACGTCGGATGGCCGAAAAGGCCTGTCATTCCGAATCCGCCGGCTGGAGGACGCACAGTATTTGCCTTGCGTGCGGAAATCCGGGTTCGTATGTTCACGATCGGCGGATTGCGATTTGACGCCCAGGAGATATAGTTGAAGCAAGAACTTGGGGCGTACTGACACCGGGTTTGGGGTGATGCGAGTTGAGCGATTTCGTGAAAACAGGTATTGAGTTGACCGAAACCGAGAGAAGGGTGTTGCTGCTTTCGTCGTCTCTGGTAAGGAGATTTTTTGGTTCCTATTTGAAACGAGGACTTGAATGGAAAGGCGATAAATGGGTGGGGTCGTTTGACCGGGAAGAGTTGAGTCAGTTTGAGCGCTCTCTGGAAAAGGATATCCAATTTCTTGCCCCCGGAAAGGACAGATCGATTCTCGAAGGGGTTCTTCGCAAGGCGCAAGGTGGGCCCGGCCCTGCAGATGGCGCGGCGCCGTCTGGTTTTACTAACGAAGACTATTACATGCAACAGTTAGTGCACGCCATGAAAGACTGGAATCAGAAATCGTTTCCGGAATTAAACAGCGTGTTGGAGGATATTTCGCGCTCTCACAACAAGTCGCCGATTGACGAATTCCACGGCCTTTCCCCAAACCAGATGTATGGGCTTTTGAATCTGGGTTGGTGGGGTGAGCCAAAGGCGATCATCCTGAACGACAACCTGCCCGCGGATGATATCGCTAAAGCTCCATTGCTTCATAATTGCCGCTTGCTGCTAAACCTTTTGGAGGAATCGGGTGGAGTGAAGACCACCACGCGGGGTAATCTGAAAAGAGATGCGGTGAAACATATTAACGACCTGGCCGTTACCGAAGGTTGCGATTTGTACGATGTCTACAGACCGCCGGGTGTGGTAAACGAAGACGATGCGCGCCCCGTGCATATGGCCAGGGTGGTATGCGACGTAGCGGGGCTTCTGAAAAAACGAAAAGGCCGCTTTGAGATAACGAAAAAGGGCAAATCTCTTATAAGCAAAGGAAACGAGGGCCGTTTGTTCGCCTGTCTCTTCGATATGTATTTCAGCAGATTCAATTTGGGATACTGTGACAGGTGTCCCGAGCTGGCAGGTTTGCAGAATACTTTTCCATATACACTTTACAGGCTTAGCGAGGAGGGGGAAGGCGCCCTGGCGGGACCCGAAAGTGTTGCATCGTCTCTTGTTCACCCTGATGTGGCGACCGAGATAAGTGCGCTGGAGGAAGATTATTTAACGCTTGAACGGTTGCTGGATGTACGCCTTCTGAGGCATTTGGAGATTTTTTCGCTGATTGAGATTTCAAGAGGGATGACGGAATCGGGCTATAGGGCCAGGACGTTTAGCAAGACGAAGCTGTTCGACAGGTTCATTTCGTTCAGTTTATGAGAGGAGGGCATGATGCAAACAAACAGAAAGCCCACGAAGCATCAATGGGAGAAACTTAACCATCTGGCCAACCGATACGCGCTAGCCGAGCCGTGGAAGATGTTTTCGGACATGGATCTGTTCGCGCTGAAACGACCTTCGACTGAAGAAATGGTGTTTCCGCTGATAATGGGTTGCGGGGAGGAGTTCTTCGGACTATCGATTTACAGAGGAAAAGCCGGTCTTGGGCATTACTTTCTTACCCAGTCGGAAATGGACACTGACAACCCCATTTTTATGGCGATGTACAACAATCTGCTGCTTTCCTTTATGGAAAGGGGTTATCTTGAAAAACAGGACCTGGCCTCGCCGGGGGTCTCGGAACTAAAGATAAATGGTCGCAATATGTGGCCACAGTTTCGAAAGATGAGATGTATGAGGATCAACAGCGCCATTAACAGAGACGAAGCCGATCTATTTATAGAAATAATTCCCCTGGTTCTTGATGTGGCTGAATTCGCTCGGCAAAATAAAGACGTGTTGGACGTTTTCGATGAGATATCGCTTCCGCTTTTTACGAAGACAAAACCTGGGGAATGGGTTCCCGTAGACCTTGAGAATATGCCCGGCGCTCTTGACAATCTGGAATCAATAACCTGCCCATATGATCAATTACACGAGTCTTGCGCTAAAGAGTTGGCCACCTTTAAAAAATATAAACAGCAATGGCAGGTGGGCTGGAAGGTGATGCCGGGGCTTATTGGTACAGACCCTGAGGATATGGCAACCATGGCGGTTGTGCAGATAATAGACAAGAAAAATGGCCTTGTTAAGCAATTCAGGCCAATATCTCCTGAGCAGCCGGAAGAATTGTGGCCCGATTTCTGGAAAGCGTTTCTTTCGATGGTGACTGAAGAAGGTCATCTGCCTTCCGTGATAGAGGTTTCGGATCCATTAATAGCCGAGGCTTTTGAGGCTGTGGATATCCCTGGCGTCAAGATTGTAGAGCGGCCCTGGTTGCCCGAGATGGAAGAGGCCTTTGATTTTGTCGCCAGCCAGATGATGGAGAGCATGTGAGGGTTTAGAAACAGGAAAAACAGTAGGCAGCATACAGCTGACAGAAAGAGCAAAAGCAAAACACTTTTCACCACAGAGGTCACAGAGGTCACAGAGAAGATCAACACCTATTTCATGTATAAGGGCAAAAGCCTGTCATCCCGATACGCAGTGAGGGATCTCGGTTTTCAAAGTATCAGAAACCAATTTTCACCACGGAGGCCACAGAGGTCACAGACGGCGTGCCCCAGCGAAGCGGCTGGGTAGAAGATCAACACCAATATATGTGTGTAGGGGCAAGAACGCCTGGGTGTCATTTCGAGCGTAGACGACGGCGTGCTCCAGCGAAGCGGCTGGGTAGGGGTCTCGTGTTTTATAGGAGGCGGGAAAGGCAAGGACCAGAGCAAGATTCCTCCACTCGAATAAACCCCTCGTGTTCGGAATGACAGACCTTACGGCTACGCGGCGCTACGCTGGGGGTGACATGCGTTTTTCCACCAACGGTATTTTGACCTTGCCTTTACACGAGATATTTGATTTAGGTTTTCTCTGTGACCTCTGTGACCTCTGTGGTGAAAATATCTGTCTTCTGTTTTGCTACGGCTCCGGCGCGGCCGGGGATTTCGGCGTTGACAACATCGCAGACAGGCAGGGACGCGGGCGGGGTATCGGTAAGCGCGTTTTCCAGGGTTTGGAAACGTACTCCCTTTTCCAGACATTTGCGAATAAAATCTTCCAGCAGATGTATTTGGGCGCCGCCTTCCATTTCGGCGTGAATTGTGTGAACGTTGAGGCCGGGTTTCAGCAGGTCTATCAGGTGGTCGTTTACAGTTTGGGCGGTTATGCCTGGCGCGCCGTAGATTTCATCCATTGTGGGTAGCGTAGATGGTATTTGGGGCGTTTTGTAGGTTTTGCCGCCTATGCGGGGGATGAATGGATATTTACCCCTTGTGTCGCTACAGTAGGCAAAGCCGAATTCGTCCTGCATTGCAAGGCTGGCGGAGTTGACTTTCCACGCGGGGGCGGCGCAGCAGTTGGGCGGCTGTTTGGCCAGGGATTCGAACATTTCGCATGCTTTGGCGAACTGGGCTCGCATTGTTTGTTCGGGCATGCGGTCGAGAGTATCCTGCCAGGCGACGTGATCCCACGCGTGAACGCCGCATTCGTGACCATCGTCAAAGACCTTGCGAAATACGTCGGGGTTGGTGGGAACAATTAGCGGGGCGGGCAGCAGGGTGCCGTACATCATCGTCTTGAGGCCGTAGGTTCCCGGGGCGTTGGTGCGAAGCATTTTTTTGATGAAGCCCTTGCGGAAAATACGCCTTAAGGCCTTGCCTGAGTTGTCGGGTCCAAAAGAAAAACAGAAGGAAACGGTGATATTGAACCGTTTGAACAGTTTCAGCATGGCTGGAACGCCCTCCAGGTAGCCTTTAAGCGTGTCTACATCGACCTTAAGCGCCAGTTTTGTGGTCATTTTCATCACCCCGGGGTATTGTACCTGAAATCCAGAAGACGATGGCGGATGGCGGATTTCCGATGGCGGAAAAAGCCTGTCATTCCGATACGGAGCGTTAGCGCAGTGAGGAATCTCGCCTTTCAAAGCATCAGAAACCAATTTTCACCACAGAGGTCGCAGAGAAGAACAAAAGCAACACTATTTCTGGGTAGAAGCAACATCAACAACAAGATTTTGTAACCGAGATTTCCACCTTGCCGCTACGCTCGGGGCACGCCGCCGTCGTTCCGCTTCTCGGAATGACAACAAGGGGAAAGCTTCATTCCCCACGAATGAGTAACCTCGTTGGGATTCTTCGGGAAGCTTCTTTCGGGGCATTTCGTCGCCATGACCAAAATGACGACCATACGTTTTCGGTTCGATCAAAAATAGAGATCTGCTCCTCTCTGTGATCTCTGTGGTGAAAAGATTTTGTCAGCTGTTCCTTGCCTTTTGTCTTTGGATTTGATATATCAATTACATAAACTTTAACTTTGGGGGTTCTCCGCATGTTCGATGGAGAAAGCATTTCCGTTAAATCACTGCGCGAACAGGTGTACGAACTGCTGCGTAACCGCATGGAAAAGGGCAATATCCGCCCCGGTGATTATCTGAACCTGAATGAACTGAGTGAAAGCCTTGGCATAAGCCGTACGCCCCTCAGGGAGGCTCTGATACAGTTGCAGGTAGAGGGTTTTGTAACCATTTACCCCAGGCGGGGAATAAGGGTCAACCCTTTGACCCAGGACGATATTCGCTACGCTTACCAGATAATCGGCGCACTGGAGGCCTCCGTAATATTACGAAATTTCGACATTCTTTACCGCGAAAAGACCGACCAGATGTACATGGAGAACAGCCTCATGCGGGAAGCTCTGGAAAGAGCCGATTTCAACACTTTTTACAGCCATAATCTCCGGTTTCACAACACCTACCTGCTTCTTACACCCAACCAGCGGTTGATCGATACGGTGCTGAAACTGAAAAGCAGGCTGTACGATTTTCCCCGCAGGGAAGGGTTCGTCAAGGAGTGGGAAATGGTCTCGACTGGTGAGCACGAGAAGTTTACTGACCTTGTGGTAGAGGGCAAGCGAGAGGAAGCGGCCGCCTATATCCGAGATATTCACTGGTCGTTCAACAATCAGGCCCACTATATTAAGGAGTACTACAAGGAGCTTCGAGAAAGAGCGGGGTCAGACCTACACAATTGACAAAACTGGCGCTTCTTGCCGAGTATGCCTGCAAGAGTGAACACCGAAAACCTCAAAAACAGTTTGCAGGTTGGTGCTTTGTCAATTGTGTAGGTCTGACCCCATAGCTGCGTTCGGCGTTGACCCGATGCTTGGTTCGCTGGATTATCACGGCGGGGATACAAGAACGGTTGCTTTGCTAGATGGAAGCCCCGCGCTGGATGTTGGAGGAAGTACGGATATAGACGGCAACGTGGTTTCGACAGACCAGCGAGGTGTTACACGCCCGCAGGGTGAAGGGTGCGACATAGGATCTTTTGAGCTGGTTGTGGAAAGTTCGGATGATGGTGAAGAAGAAGATGATGATGAAGATGAAGATGAAGATGATGAAGAAAGCGATGATATACCGAGTGACGACCCCGAGCCTGTTTTGACATCGGGTGCTTCAGGCGGTTGCCAGGCCGGGCCATGGGGCCCATCTGCTTTGCTATTGATGGTTCCACTGGTGTTTTTGCTGATATACAGGAGAAAATGACAACAACGTGAATGTCAGGTAGAAATAACGGAGAGCCGGGATTTCTGAAAAAATGGGTGGACTTCAGGCAACAATGAATAAAGCAGGATAGTGGCTGAGATTCCTCCCCTTCCCTCGGAAGTGTGCGGAATGACAAGCTCTGGTTGTAATTTGTATCAGGAGGTTTTGAAATGAACGCTTACGAAAGAGTTTGTGGGCAACTTATAAACGAACCCAGACGCTGGCTGGTAACGGGGGCTGCGGGGTTTATTGGTTCGCACCTTGTGCAGGCTCTTTTGTCGCTGGGGCAAACCGTTACGGGGCTGGATAACTTTTTGTCGGGCAAACGGGAGAATATCGATGCCGCTATTAGCATTGCGGGGGCCGGGGCCTCGTCGCGGTTCAATTTTATTGAAGGTGATATAGCTGATTACGGCACATGCCTGCATGCCTGTAAGGGTGTGGACGTGGTGCTTCATCAGGCGGCTCTTGTTTCGGTTCCGCGTTCTTTTGACGACCCGGCCTTAAACAACAGATGCAACGTTGACGGCTTTTTGAATATGATGCTGGCGGCAAAAGAAGCGGGCGCCGGCTCGTTTGTGTACGCGTCTTCGGCGGCAGTTTACGGAGAGCAGCCGGAGGGCGCAATACCTGAAACGGCGCCTCTGAGGCCTCTTTCCCCCTACGCTGTTTCAAAGCGGACTAACGAACTTTACGCTGCGGTATTGGGCGACGATTTGAAGGCAACGGGTCTTCGATACATGAACGTTTACGGTCCCAGGCAGGATCCGTCTAGCCCGTATTCAGGGGTTATTTCCCTGTGGTCCAGGGCGTTTTCTGAAAACATCGCGCCGATGTTGTACGGCGACGGATTGAAC
Organism: uncultured Synergistaceae bacterium; assembly: GCA_964492625.1. Classification (GTDB taxonomy): domain Bacteria; phylum Synergistota; class Synergistia; order Synergistales; family Thermovirgaceae; genus CAZBLL01. The sequence goes on along the minus strand of CAZBLL010000023.1, from coordinate 5,423 downwards.
ACAAGGGATTTTGTATTTGTGGAAGATGTGGTGCAGGCAAATATCCTGGCGGCTTTGAGACATGGGAAAGAAACCGCTGTTTTTAACGTGGGTACAGGTGTTTGCACAAATTTGTTGGAACTTTACGATGCAATTCGTTACATTGCCTCACGCCAAAACCCCGGTGCAATGAAAATCGAACTGGAGAGACGGCCTGCGCGTGAGGGTGATATACGGTTTTCTCTGGCCGATATAGGGCTCATCAGAAAAACGCTGGGTTACGAACCGCGGTTTGGGCTAAAAGAGGGGTTGGAGAAATACAGCAAACAGTAAGCAGCGGGCAGTTGGCAGAAAAGGCATTAGGAGCCGTAAGTCGTGAACCGTGAATCGTGAATCGGAGGGGCCAAACCAATTTTCACCGCAGAGGACACAGAGAGAGACAAAAACGATTTTCTGTATAAGGGCAAAGGCCTGTCATCCCGATACGCAGTGAGGGATCTCGGTTTTGTTTTTTGAGCCTGGATTTGGATTCAAAACCAACGACCGACCCGAGATTCCTCACTGCGCTATCGCTCCATATCGGAATGACGAGCGCTTCCCCCTGTCTTTGCTTTCTGGGTTTCCAGCCTCCTGACGCCTGTCTCCTGTTTCCTGTTCCCTTGTTACTGCTTCTCCAGCATCTGTGTAACGGTTTTACGGACGGCCTCTTCAAGCGAATGTGTGGGCGTCCAGCCCAGGAGCCTTTTGGCTTTGGCTATGGACGGAACCCTGTCCTGCACGTCTTCGTAACCCTTGCCGTAGTAATCCCTGGAATCTATTTCCCTCAATTGAGTTTGTTCTGCCAGGCTTCTGTGCTCGGGGAATTCCTTCAGTATGTTGATTATAGTCAGGGCAAGTTCCTTGATCGACGCGTTGTTGGCCGGGTTGCCTATGTTGAATATTTCCCCGTCGGCCGCGTTGTTTTCGTTTTTTATGATTGCAGTCAGCGCCTCGACGCCGTCGCCTATCCAGGTGAAGCTGCGTCTCTGGCGACCTCCCCCCACCAGCGAAACAGAACGCCCATGAAGGATGTCGTACAGTATCTGAGTAATGGAGCGGGCCTTGCGCTCTTGTGCGTCTTTGAAAGTGTCGAGCCTTGGGCCTATCCAGTTGAAGGGCCGAAAGAGCGAGTATTTAAGACCTTCTTCCTGGCCGTAGGCCGCGATTACGCGGTCCATCATCTGTTTGCTGCAACTGTATATCCAGCGTGATTTATTGACCGGGCCCAGGATTATGGGGCTTTCGTCTTCTTTCAGTTCCGTGTCTGTCGACATGCCGTAAACCTCGGAAGTGGAAGGGAATATTACCCGTTTGCCGTGTTTTACGCACATGCGGACGATTTTGAGGTTTGCCTCGAAATCGAGATGGAACGTCATTACCGGGTTTGTGATGTAGTAGGCCGGTTTGGCGATGCCAACGAGAGGCAGAACCACGTCGCAGGCCTGGACCTGGCTGTCGATCCAGTCGTCTTCGGTGTAGAAGTCTCCCTGTTTAAAGGTAAAAGCGTCGTTTCCCCGGCAACCGCCGAGGTTGTAGTCGTTGATGTCGAAGGCGGTTATTCGCCAATTGGTTTGTTTTAGTATGTGCTCGCAAAGATGCGAGCCTATGAATCCGTTTGCGCCGAGAACAAGAATTTTCATTTGAAGGCCTCCTGAATATCGTAAATCGTGAACCGAAGAATCAATGTCAAGCCCGAGATTCCTCTCCGCCAGTAGGCGGATTCGGAATGACAGCAGACCAGGGTTTTATCGTTCACCGGTTTAAATCTTTTTCTGCCAACTGATTGCTGTTCGCTGCCAGCTTGCTTTTTCTGTTTCCTGAAACCCGATTTCCCTTCTCATAATATATCTCCTGCTTGCAAAAATCCGCTGGCAAGAGATACCGTTGCCTCTTCGCTTTCTCCATCTAACTGCCACGCCTCTATCCGCAACAGGCCCTTGCCTGTAGCGATGACGAAGGGGTTAACCGAAACAACGGTTCCGGGGGGTGAATCGGGTTCGGTTTCGAGCGGAGCGGCCCACCAGATAAAAACCCTGTGGCCGTTGAATGTTGTGAAAGCGCCGGGCAGGGGGTGCGTTACGGCGCGGATAAGGTTGTATATTTGAGTCGCGGATTGGGACCAGTTTATAAGCCCGTCTTCGGGGCTACGCCCGCCGAAGTATGTTGCCTTTGAATGATCCTGCGGAACCCCGGGAGCCACGCCCTGTTCGATAAGCGGCAGTGTCTCGGCGACTATGCTCCCGGCCGCGTCCGCAACCTTTAAGGTTACGTCTTTGGCGGTGTCGGTAAAGGCTATGGGAACGGTTTCCTGCGCCACGATGTCGCCTTCGTCCGGGCGTTCCGTCATGTAGTGGAGAGTGGGCCCGGTTTGCGTTTCACCGTGGATAATGGCCCAGTTTACGCACGCACGGCCCCGATATCTGGGCAGCAGGGATCCGTGCATGTTGAAAGCTCCCAGGCGGGGAATTTGCAGTATTTCCCCCGGGATGATGTCGCGGTAGTAGAAGGAAAACAGTATCTCTGGTTCCAGGCCTCTTATCAACTCTATTTCTCCGGGTTTCCCCACTCCTTTGGGTTTGAATACGGGGATACGGTTTTCTTCCGCCAGGTTAGCCACGGAACCGAACCAGATGTTTTCGGTTTTGCTGTCGTTGTAGGTGAAGACCGCTTTTATGTCGGCCCCGGTGTTTACGAGAGCCCGCAGGCAGCGGAAACCCACCTCGCTGTAGGCGAATACAACAACCCGGGGGCGCTTATTCATCCCCGTATACCTTGTTGATGACGTACCTGGGCCGCTTGCGTATCTCCTGGTATATTCGGCCGATGTATTCACCGGCTATGCCTACGCAAAACATGGTTACGCCCATGAGGAAGAAGTTGATGGTCATGAGGGTAAAGAGCCCTTCGGCCTCGGGACCAACGATGAGCCTCCGCACCAGCATGAAGATGGTAAACAGAAAGCTGAGACCCGCGATGGAGAGGCCAAGCATGGTTACAGCCTGCAGGGGGGCAAGGGAAAAGCCTGTCATCAGGTCGAAATTGAGGCGAATGAGGCGAAAAAGGCTGTATTTTGACTGGCCCTGTTGCCGCTCGGAGTGGCCTACTTCGATTTCCGTTGGGTTGAGGGCGAATTTTTGCCCCAGAGCGGGAATGAACGTGGTGGTCTCGGGGCAGTCGTTGATGAGGCTCACCACTCTGCGGTTATAGGCCCGAAGCATGCAGCCGTAGTCGTGCAGATTAAGCCCCGTGATGCGGTTGGTTATGCGGTTGACGATTCGTGATGCGGTTTTACGGAACCATGAATCTTGCCGGGCGGCGCGGATTGTTCCCACGACGTCGTGCCCCCTGTCGAGAGCGGCCAGCAGGTTGGGTATTTCCTCGGGCGGGTTCTGGAGGTCGGCGTCCATTGTTATGACGGCCTCGCCCCGCGAAAGCGAAAAGCCGGCGGTTATGGCCATATGCTGGCCGAAGTTGCCGTTGAAGTCCACCACGCGCACCCGGCCGGGGCGGCGGTCGGCGCATTGCAGGAGCATCGCCAGGGAGCGGTCGCGGCTGCCGTCGTTGACGAAAACGACTTCCCACGAGCGTTTAAGCCGGGTAAGCACGCCAAAAAGTCGTTCGCAAAGCGCGGGCAGAGATTCTTCCTCGTTATAAACAGGTATAACTATGGATACGTCTACTTTATCAGACATTGGCGCAGACCTTTCTTATAGCCTCTATGGTGTCGTCTATGTCCCGGCTTGTCATTGCCGGGAAAAGCGGCAGGCTTACTATGCGGTCGGAGACGTACTCGGCGTTGGGCAGGTCGCCACTTTCGCGGCCGCAGGCATCGCGAATGCAGGAGAAAAGGTGCGCGGCCTGGTAGTGCAGAGCGGTTCCGATGTTGTGTTCCCTCATCCGTGACATGAATTCATCTCTGCTGAAGCCCAGCTTGTCGATGTCTACCAGAGGGGTAAATATGTGCCAACTGTGGACATCTCCCGGCTCCGGCTCCGGCGGCAACGTCAGGCCGGGTGTATCAGCCAGGGCGGTTCGGTAGACTGAAACTATCTCGGCGCGGCGTCTATTGAATTCCGCGAGGCGCTTCAACTGGTCCAGCCCTATTGCCGCCTGAATGTCGAGCATGTTGTATTTGAACCCCGGTTTCAGAACGTCGTAATGAGGTGTGCCCGTAACTGCGTAACGGTTCCAGGCGCCTTTCGACATGCCGTGCTGCCGTAGCACGGAAACGGATTCGGCCAGGTGTTCGTCTTCCGTGCAGACAATACCGCCTTCTCCTGTGGTGATATTTTTGGTGGGATGGAAACTGAAAACAGCGCAGCGCCGCGGTCCCCTGTCGGAGCCAATTGCTTTGCCTTTACGGCTGGCGCCCAGCGCGTGGGCGGCGTCCTCGATTATCGCCAGATCGTGTTTTTGGGCGATTGCTTCGATGGTTTCCATGTCGCAGGGCCTCCCGGCGAAATGAACGGGGATTATTGCCCTGGTCCTTGAAGTAACAGCCGCTTTCACCGCGGCCGGATCGATGTTTAAGGTGCTTCTGTCTATATCAGCGAAAACGGGTTTGGCTCCGGTGTGGATTATGGTATTTACTGTCGCCACAAAGGTCATCGGCGTTGTTATCACTTCGTCCCCGGGGCCTATTCCCAGGCCGAGCAGTGAGAGGTGAAGCCCGGCGGTGGCTGAGTTTACCGCCATTGCCCAACTGGCCGATACGGTTTCCCTGAAGGCTTCTTCGAACCTGGCTGCTTTGGGGCCTGTAGTGATCCACCCGCTGCGCAGGGAATCCGCCACGTCTGCTATGGCTTCTTCGCTTATTTGCGGTTTGGCGAAAGGCAGAAAATCTTTTCTCATTGTACGGTCTCCCTGTTGGTATAAATTTCCCTACGAAGTGTCTGCCCCAGCGATATAGGAAAGCGCCCGGTTGCCCTCAGAAAATCCACATCGCTTCCGCGCGGCGCAACGAGAACGACGTGAGTGTCGGTGTTCCAGTACAGATTTGCGAAATCCTCCGGGCTGAGGAACCATTCGGACTGATCGCCCTGCGTGGCTCCGTATTCAAGTTCGCCCGTGTAGTCGACCAGAGCAATGCGTTTGTTCAGGTAGAAGGCCAGACCCTGGTCGAAGGTGTTGTACTGGGCCACCAGCGTCGTAGGTGTAAGAGCCGGTTTTACCACGGCTACAATGTCTTTTGCCGTATGGCCCGGCTCATACAACCAGAAAAGGCCTCTGAAGGCAAGAGTGGTTATCATTGCGCCGAAGACAATAGCCTTGAGGGCGGACCGTATACGGTTTTTTCTGGAGTAAAAATATGCGGCCGCAAAGGTTAAAGTGAGCGCCGCCCCAATAGGAGTGGTTAGCAAAAGGGCCGGAACCAGGTCTGATTCGTTTTGCAAAAAAGGGAAGAC
>CAZBLL010000022.1:0-12466 GCA_964492625.1 uncultured Synergistaceae bacterium | reverse complement strand
GGTCGGAGATTCCCAGCCATCCTCCACGAAGCTGATATCATGCTCTTCCGGGTCTATTCCCAGGGACTTGAGACTGTCCAGATATAATTCCTGAACATCGTCGGGGGCCGGCTGGAGAATGACCTGATACTGATAATAATGCTGTAGCCTGTTGGGATTCTCTCCGTAACGGCCGTCCGTGGGCCTTCTGGAAGGTTCCACATAGGCCACGCGCCATGGCTCCGGACCAAGCACCCTGAGAGTTGTAGCAGGGTTCATCGTCCCGGCGCCCACCTCGATATCGTAGGGTTGCTGGATAATGCACTGGTGCTCGGCCCAGAATCTTTCGAGCCTCATTACAATTTCCTGTAGGTTCAAACCCGGTCCCTCCCACAAAAAGTTATGTCAGGCCATTTTCTCGAAATGCCCTCTTAAAATCAAACCCGCTTCACTTACTGTCGACCAGTCGTCAACACCGGGCGCCCACGCCAGAAAATCGTTGCGGCTTAATGAAAGCACACGTCGCAGAACACTCAGCGATCCGTTTTCAAGGGTTACTCCACCTGTCTGTGGGCAGCACGAAAGACACAAAAGGGTTTCCCCGATCAATCTGCCGCTGTGGATATTCGAGCCACAACCCGCGCAGCGCGACAGGTCGGGGCACAACCCCCAGAGACGCAACCATTTGAGTATAAAGCGCAGATCGGCGGCCGCAACGGGGACATTTTTGTCGGCAAGATCTGAAAGGCCCCAGAAAAACAAGCTGATTAGCGAATTGCATTCATGACCTTCCAGTGTGTGTCTTGCGATCATTCCGGCCCATTCGGCGGCTTTAAGCATGGTAACACCAGAACGCCTGAGTTCCAGAAAATCCCTTCTTACGTCTACATCGCGAAGGTAGAACCTTGAGGCGCTTCTGTAAAGATGAAAAATCCCCCATACCAGCGGTTCCGTAGCTCCCCCGAATCGCATCTTTCCGCGCGCGGCTCCGGGCGCCGCTACTCTTATGAGCCCGAAATCCTCCAGGAGCAGGTACAGCATACGGTCTCCTCCCGGAAAATCTTTTCTTTTGAGAACTACCCCCCTGGCCTTGTGAAGGCCCTGGGCGACAAGTCTGTCCATACCGAAACCCTACTGGTAACCCAGACGCCTGAGGGATTCCCTTGAATTTCTCCAGCCCGGCCGCACCTTGACCCAGAGATCCAGATACATAGGAAAGCCAAACATGTCTTCCAGTACTTTTCGCGCCTGTTCGCCTATGGATTTGAGTCGCGATCCCCTGTTTCCGATTATTATCCCCTTCTGGCCGGTTCTTTCGACGATGATGGTGGCGCGAACCGAAAGGTGTCTCCCTTCGGGGTACTCATCCGGGGAAAGGAATTCGTCGACTATCACGGCTACGCTGTGGGGAACTTCCTGCTCCGTGGCGAGAAGAACCTGTTCGCGGATCACTTCAGCCGCAAGAAACCGTTCCGTACAGTCGGCAAGCCTGTCATCCTCGTAGATCGGGGGGCCCTCCGGAAGAAGGTCAAAAAGTTTTTCCTTCAGTACATCAATGTTCACACCCGAAATCGCGGATACGGGGACTACCGTTCGGGGTGTGAAAAACGGTGAATATGCTTCCACGGCCGGCCAGAAATCGTCGGGTCCGGAAAGGCGGTCTATCTTGTTGAGCACCAGGACCACCGGCCTGTCGGATTCCCCGACGTGCTCGAGAATAAGCCTGTCCGCACGGCCGACCCTCCGGTCGGACGATTCGGCCACGTAACACACAACGTCTACTCCCGCTAAAGATTCCAGGACTTCTTTCTCCAGATACGATCCCAGCAGATGCATGGGCCTGTGAAGCCCCGGCGTATCCACAAGCACTATCTGGCCCCGGGGTTCGTTCATAACCGCCCTTACACGTTGACGCGTGGTCTGCGGTTTATCCGTTACGATCAGAATCTTTTCCCCCACCATCGCGTTTACAAGTGTCGACTTCCCCACGTTGGGTCTTCCCACGACGGTGACAATCCCCGATTTCATGGATTCCTCAACATCCGATCTCATGGTTTTGGGAGTGAAAACCCCAGCGGCAAAAGTTCACCAAGGGAAAAGGAAACCGGTCGACCCTGTTTTTCAAGGACCACGGTGATATCCGGATTGAATTCCGCCAGCACCTGTCTGCATGCGCCACAGGGGTAACAGGGTTCGACGCCTTCTCCGGCAACGGCTATTGCCAATGGCAGGCGACAACCTCCCTGTATCATTGCGGCTACCGCGTTGCGTTCCGCACACACGGAAAGACCGTAGCTTTGGTTTTCGATGTTGGACCCCGGGTATACAGCTCCATCGGAACATATGATGGCGGCGCCCACTCTGAAAGAGGAATAGGGAGCGTAAGCCCTGGACCGGGCTTCTTTTGCCGATTCAAGCAGATGCTGCATGTTTTCGACGCTAGCGTCCCATCGGCTCATAACGTATCCCTCACTATTCACTGTCGACCGTATTCAACGGCGTAAGTCGCACAAGGTTGATGCGGTGGTCTTCCACTTCAAGGACCTGTATTTCCCAAGTTCCGTAGGCAACCTTGAGGCCCTGTTCTGGGAAACGCCCGACTATAGACAGGATGAGACCGCCCACGCTGTCTACATCGGGTGATTCAAAGGGGTAATCCAGGCTTTCGCTGAGGTCCTCCAGATCCATATAGCCCCGCACCAGATAGGACCCACCCGGTTCTTTCTGGATCGGGACGCTTTCGTCGTCGTACTCGTCCTGTATCTCTCCCACTATTTCCTCAAGAAGGTCCTCCAGCGTCACCAGCCCCGCCGTTCCACCGTACTCATCCACAACGATCGCCATATGCACCCGTTTGCCCTTCATCACTTCAAAGAGATCGGCTATTCTCATCATCTCCGGAACGAACAGAGCGTCTCTGGTCAACTCCGAAACCGCTCCGCCGGTGTTGCCCGAAAGAAGCGCGCTGATAATATCCTTGACGTAAAGTATTCCCGTGATCTGATCCGGGCTTCTTCCGTAAACAGGAAGTCTGGAATGTCCGCATTCCTGGAATATGGCGACGGACTCCTGTATCGTTACGGACGAGGAAACAGCCACCATATCGGTTCTCGGCACCATTATTTCGTAGACTATCGTTTCCTCGAAAGATATGATGCCGTGTATCATCTTTCTTTCCTCTTCCTCTATGACTCCCGACGCTTCCCCCATGTTGACCATCTGCTCGATTTCTTCCCGCGTTACAAAAGTGTGACTAGGGGAAAGATCGAACCTGAGCAGTTTGCCGAAGAAATGAACAACTCCGATTGTTATCCATATAAGCGGAGAAACCAGAACATGAATAAAACGCAGCAGAGGCAGGAGGCTCATGACTATGTTTTCGGGTCTTATGATGGCGATGCTTTTCGGAAGTATTTCTCCGAAAATAACAATCACCACCGTCATAATGGCTACGGCGAAAAGGAGCCCCTTGTCTCCCATGAGACTGATGGAAATCGAAGTGGCCACAGCACTGGCCGCGATATTCACAAGGTTGTTTCCTATGAGAATTACCGTAAGCGCTCTTTGAATATCCCCAAGGAGCCATTCTATGCTTTTCTTTCGGGCGGGATTCCTTTCCTGGAGCGCCAGTAACTTGCCTCTTCCTATTGCGGTTATTGCCGTTTCACTGCTGCTGAAAAGAGCCGAAAAAAGCAGCAAAATGATGAGAAGCACCGTACTTTGGCCGACGCCGTCACTCACCTGTGGATCAGTCCTCCCCTTCGGCCGCGCATCCGTCACGGGGGTTGCGGCCCATCATCGACTCCAGCAGATACTGCTGGAGTCTCCACATTCGTTCTTTTGACTCAAGGGTATCATGATTCATGCCGAAAAGGTGCAGCAGACCATGAATCATTACCAGGAAAAACTCTTCAGCGAAAGAACATCCGTTTGCCTGCGCGTTCCCTTCGACGACATCTGTGCATATAACGATATCGCCCAGGGGAACCGACATCCACTCCGGGGGAGGAGCGAATCGTCCTTCAGTTTCCCACAGAGGGAACGAAAGAACGTCGGTTGGTCCCTGTACATGTCTGTGCCGCCGGTTCAGTTCCGACATGGCGTCCCGTGAAACCAGTGAAACGGAAACCGAGAGCTCGTCCGGGTGTTGCTGTCCGGTGAAAAGAATCCCGGAAACTTCACTAATCACCCTGCGGTACCTTTCTGTCCATGTACCACCCAGGCTCGCTATCCGTTTATCGGCGCAGGGATCGGCAATCTCAAGAATCGCCTTCAATACCATGATCTCTTTCGGATTGACTGTCGCTCTTTTCTTCAACGGCGCTGACGCGTCTGCTGTGGTGCATGTGCGTGAGCGTCTGCATGAACGTAGCCCGTATTACAGCAACATCCTCAAGCGTAAGGCGAACATCGTCCAGTTGAGATTCGCGAATTTTAGTCTCTATAACGTCGCTTACAACGTCCTCAATATCCTTGACATCCGTGATAGAGGCTCCGCCCGCTCTGACCGCCGCCTCTACAGAGTCGGCGAGCATCACCAGCGCCGTTTCACGGCTGCCGGGCCGTGGGCCGGGATAGCAGAACTGATCACCGGGAAGTCCGGGGTCTCTCTGTCTTGCTTTTTTGAGAAAATAGCCCAGGCACGTCGTGCCGTGATGTTCCATAATAAAATCCCTTATCCTGCCGGGAAGGTTGAAACGCCGTGCAATCCCAACACCTTCTCTCACGTGGGAAAGGATGACCAAAGCCGACATTGTAGGCGCCAGTTCATCGTGCGGGTTGCGCCCGGTCTGCTGATTCTCCACGAAAAATTGAGGCCGTCTGAGTTTGCCGACATCATGGAAATAGGCTCCGGCCTTTACGAGAAGGGCGTTCAGACCCAGATTTTCTGCGGCCGATTCGGCCAGTGTTCCAACCATAAGTGAATGATGATAGGTTCCGGGCGCCTCGATCTGCAGTCTTTTCAGCAAAGGATGCGAAGGATGACTCAAATCGATGAGGCGGGTGGGGGTAAGCACGTCGAAAAGTCTCTCCCACACAGGAAGTAGAATCAGGGCTACACCGACGCCAAGTCCGGCGGACAGGGCGCACCTCGGTATCATGTCGCAAGGATCGGACGGAAGATATATTCCCCAGCGGAGCAAGCCTGCCGAAAAACACAGGCCGAAAGCCAGAAAAAGCAATTTTTTGAAAAGCGAGGTTCTGCTGTCTACATTCCGCAGTATCACGAATCCAAGAACTGCCCCCATTCCGCTTACAAAGGCCAGCAACACCAGGTCTACAAGCGATGTTCCCGCGCCGATAAGCGCCCCCAGAACACCTCCTCCCAGAACCAGGTGAAACGAAAATGTTCCCGGCAATGTGAGGAAGGACCAGACTGCAAGCGAAAGGACACCCAGGCCGTCTCCGCCCATAAGGGATGTGGCGAGCTGCATGGCCCACGATGTTACAAGTATGGTGAAAACGAAAACCCATTCGCGCCTTGCAAGATGAATATCACGCCGCCTCACGTACCAGTACATCCAGAACGTCCAGGCCACAGCGGCCAGACCCGCCAAGACGGCGCGCCTCCATGGGAATTTCCTTTCGGCATATCCCTGGGCCTTGAGCATTGACGCACTGGAAGGAGTTACCTCTTCGCCCCGCCTTACGATAACATCGCCAACGTCAAACCGCTTTTCCACGGGCTTAACCCGTGACACCACGTCATCTCTGTACTCCTCAGTGGCTTCATTATCCACAACGTATGCCGGTTTTAGCAGGTTTTCGAGAATCTGATAGGCTACATTCTTCATGGGTAGAGAAAGCCCCGAGCGTTCCAGCGCCTCCCATAACAACCCGCTTTCGGCGTATTGGGGTCTGGGATCCTCGGCGATCATCTCACCGGCCCTGGATGTAGCCGATAGTATGGCCAGGCGCTCCTGCTCCGGCATTCCGTCAAGTAAATCAGAAAGCGGTTCTGAAACAACACCGCGATACTGGCCTCTCTGTATTGCGTCAAGATCTGATCTGATCGATTCAATTATTTCCGGGTCCCTTACGAGGACCCCGCCCACGTCCAGGCTTTTTCTTTCCTGTAGCCTCTTGGTAGCGGTTTCATCCACGAACTTCATTTCGAAGTGCGCCATATAAGTTCTCGGAGCAGGCTCTCCCTCAACAAAAGCGTCATGTTCGCTTCTGATCAGCCATCCCAGGGAAAGGAAAGCAACCGCCACAGCCATAAGCATAAGTGACGATGCAATACCGATACGTTTTTCACCTGAAATGAAAAGGGAGGCCGGGCCAGGGCGCCCTTTGCTTCCCGATAGAGGTTTATCGACTGCCCTGCTCATAATCCTCGTATGCCTTGACAATCCGCTGAACGATCTCATGCCGCACGACATCGCTTCTGTGAAGCGTCGAAAACTCGATGCCCGGGATACCCCTGAGTATATCCTTGACCACCCTGAGGCCGGATTCCCTCCCCGAAGGGAGATCCACCTGTGTTATATCACCTGTAACAACAGCTTTGGATCCAAAACCCAGCCTGGTGAGGAACATTTTCATCTGCTCGGGGGTAGTGTTCTGCGCCTCATCGAGAATGATGAAGCTGTCGTTCAGCGTTCTGCCCCTCATGTAGGCAAGCGGTGCTATCTCTATTACCTTTTTTTCCACATATTTCATGAAACGTTCAGGCGAAAAGGTGTCAAAGAAGGCGTCATAAAGAGGCCTGAGATACGGTTCAACCTTTTCCTTGAGATCACCCGGCAGGAAACCCAGGCTTTCACCGGCTTCCACGGCGGGTCTGACCAGAACGATCCTGCTGATCAGAGACTCCCTCAGCGCAGCAACGGCCAGCGCCACGGCAAGATATGTTTTCCCGGTTCCTGCAGGTCCTATGGCGAAAACCACATCGTTCGCACGTATGGCGTCGACGTATTTTTTCTGGCCCGAGGTGCGAGGCCGTACGGGTTTTCCGCGATAGGTCATGCAGATCACGTCTTCGTACAGGGACGCAAGATCAACTTCTCCCTGCTCCGCGAATACATTCATTGCGTAAGTAACTTCTTTCGGTCTCAGCACCTGGCCTTTTTTCGCGACAGAGACAAGCTGGCGGATGATCCCCTCGACCATTACCTGTACATCACCGTCGGGCCCTTCCACTACGATCTCTTTTTCCCTGGTTACCAGACGTACCGGGAATCGTTGTTCTATCAGCCTGAGATTTTCGTCCTGGCGGCCCAGAAAACGCATCATCGTATCTCCATCAGGTACCGGAACAACGGATGGGGAATGGATAGGATCTCTCACCTCGCTATCGTGAAAGTACTCAAAAGAGGGTAACGTCCTACCCTCTGACGACCTTCGAAACCTCGGGTACGGCCTTTTTCACAACGGCTTCGACCTGTGATCTCAAGGTCTCCTGCGCAAAGGGGCACGAGCCGCATGCGCCCGTCAGCGTAACCGTAACAACGCCCCCGGTCTCATCGAAATTGACAAACTCGATATCACCCCCGTGACTCTGGAGCGCGGGGCGTACATCGCTTTCTATGACATCACGTACAAGCTGTTCTGTCGTGCACATATGGTTTTCCCCCTTAAAAAACACCGGCGGATTCCCGGCGAAATGCAGGCCACATTATACACCAAGGTGGTCTCCGGCGCGGAAGATGACTGCCGTCGCTACAATGGATAGGCTATCCCTTCGACAGCCTCGCCGAAACCGACGTCTCTCAGGTTTTCCCGGGCAAATTTAGTGACCAGAAAATCTTTTGCCACGGCCGGAAACAGCGCATAGCTTAATACGTCCTCAGGCTGAAGAATCCAGGTTGACATCGATTTCCTGATGGAATCGAGTTCGGGGTCAAGGACCTCTCCCGGCCTGCAGGTAATGGGTGTTTCGTCTCCGATGACCTTTTTCCTGACCTCTTTGTCTATCTTTCCCGGAGGCGTTCCGTAATAACCCAGGAAGTAGTTCCGGACCTCCCGGGGCGCCACCTTCCAGCGCTCTCCGGTAAGCACGTTGAGCGTAGCCTGAGTACCCACCAGCTGGCTGGTGGGCGTAACGAGCGGCGGATAACCCATTTCCTTTCGGACCATGGGAACCTCTTCGAGGACCTGGGGCAGCTTTTCCAGCGAGCCCTGTTCCTTGAGCTGACTCACCAGGTTCGAATACATCCCGCCTGGTATCTGATAAATGAGAATATTTATATCCACACCTTCTATGCCCATCACCAGAGAGCTGTACTTCTCCCTGACGTGTTTGAAATGCATCGAAACAGGTACGAGTTTTTCCAGGTCGATACCGGTATCGGTTTCTCCCCTCTGCAGCGCCGCCACCATTGCCTCGGTAGCAGGCTGGCTGGTTCCCATGGAAAGCGGCGATATGGCGCAATCAACCACATCGGCCCCCGCCTTGACCGCCGCATAATAAGCCATTGAAGCCATTCCGCTCGTATAGTGACAATGCATCTGTACCGGCAGCCCGGTCTTCTGTTTTATTGCTCTTACCAGAGATTCTGCGTCAACCGGACTAAGCAGCCCCGCCATATCCTTGATGCAGATGGAATCGGCCCCCATCCCCTTCATGCGCAGCGAAAGATCCGCGAAGGCCTCAAGGGTATGTACGGGCGATATCGTGTAGGAAATGCACATCTGAAGATGGCTTCCCTCTTTTTTGACCTGATCTGCCGCTATCTCCATGTTTCTGAGATCGTTCAAAGCATCGAAAACGCGTATTATATCCAGCCCGTTTCCGACAGCTCTTCGAACAAATTCCCTTACCACATCATCGGCGTAATGCCTGTAACCCACTACATTCTGACCGCGAAGAAGCATTTGCAGCTTTGTCTTTTTAAATACCTTCCTCAGGGCGCGCAGCCTCTCCCATGGGTCCTCGTCAAGAAACCGCATGCATGAATCAAAAGTCGCCCCTCCCCACACCTCCAGGGAATGGTATCCAACGTCGTCCATTTGTTCCGCAACCGGGAGCATGTCCTCGGTCCGCAGTCTTGTCGCCATGATAGACTGATGAGCGTCTCTTAGGGCTGTTTCCGTTATTCCAACATGGCGCCGTTTTTTGGCTTTTTCCTTCGTTACTCCCTCTCTTGTCGGTGGTGATTGTGTCTTACCCGGCATATTGATCACTCCTCTCTCTACGGCCTTAGAACCCATAGCAACCTGAATCAGGACCGAATCTCTCTTGTTCTCTTTTTGGACTCTTCCCAGAAGCGCTCGAGTTCCTCCAGCGAAAAGCCCTCCCACGGCCTGCCGCTGCATGCGATCTTCTCCTCCACCAGACGGAATCTTTTCGAAAACTTCCTGTTGGCTCGCTGGAGACTGAATTCCGCGTCCACTCCAAGCCGCCTGGCCAGATTGACAACGGCGAACAGAAGATCACCCATCTCGTCTTCCATGCCATCCGTCGAACCCGAATCGATCTCTTCTCTCAGTTCATCCATTTCCTCTTCGATTTTGGAGAAAACCGACTTTTCGTCGCCTTCGGGCCAGTCGAAACCAACCTTGGCTGCTCTTTCCTGTATCTGGAAGGCCCTTATCAGGGAAGGCAGATTTTCGGGGATACCCGCCAGCACCGATTCATCCCGCGAAGCGTTTTTCCTCTCCTGTCGCTTGATTTTTTCCCAGCTCTCTTTTACCGCCCCGCTTGTTCGTATATCCGCATCACCAAAAACATGCGGATGCCGCCTCACGAGTTTTTCACAAATATGCTCCACGGTGTCCCCGAAACCAAAGAGACCAGACTCCTCCGCTATTTCCGAAAGAAAGACCACCTGCAAAAGGACGTCTCCGCACTCTTCGGCTATTTTGGAACAATCTCCATCGTCAATGGCCGCAACAAGCTCGTAGGCTTCCTCAAGAATGAAAGGCCTCAACGTCGACATTGTCTGTTCCCTGTCCCAGGGACACCCGTCCGGGGCTCTTAGAGTTTTCATTATTTTCAAAAGCCTTTCGATCCTGGCTCCGCAGGTTTTCTGTTCCTTCATCCTCTCACCTCGTTCCCCTGGAGTGTATAGCCCTATAGAGTATCCTACATTATTTCCGCAAGAAACGTCATTCCCGCGTATCCGCCCGGGCCTTCTGCGGCTCCGTCGGTTCTGCTTATCCACTTGCCTGAGCCCAGCCTTTTCAAAAGGGACCTTGAAAGCTTTCCGGACACCACCGTCTTGCGTTGAGAACATTGAACGTATTGTACGCCATGTTTCTTTCCACGCAACCTTACCCTGGCGCATGCGAGAATGAACTGGACCGATTCGGGGACCGGCCCGAAACGATCGCGGATCTCTTCATGGACCGATTCGATCCCGGTATCATCGTTCATGAGCAGAAGGCGCCTGAAAAGAGCGATTCTGACTCCAGGCTGAGGGATATAGGAAGCCGGCACGGTTACAGGAACCCTTATGGCCAGTTGAACCGGTTCGGGGCCTTCCCCGCTCCTTAGTCTGGCAACCTCCTCCTCGAGCATCCTGTAATACAGAGAAAAACCGACCCTTTCTGTATGGCCGTGCTGGTCAACACCCACGACGCGGCCGCCGCCCCGGATTTCCAGATCTCTCCGGGCAAGTCGATAACCTGATCCTTCCCCGTTAAGCTCTGTTGTGGCCTCTATCCTCTGCCTCGACCCCGGAGCAAGAGGAACGTCTTCCGGATGAAAGAAAAAGGCGAAAGCCTGCGCTTCTCTTCGGCCGACCCTGCCCCGCAGCTGGTATATCTGGGCAAGCCCGAGGTTCTGCACGTCGTCGACAATAAGTGTGTTGACGTTCGGTATATCCAGCCCGCTCTCTATGATGGTGGTGCACACCAGCATATCCGTATCACCTGCGGAAAAATCGGACATTGTCTTTTCCAGACGGGATTCGTCCATCTGTCCATGAGCTACGGAAATTTTCAGGGTGGGGAACATGCTTTTCAGCATGGCGTTTCTGGAGGCGATGGTGGCAACCCTGTTATGGACAAAAAACACCTGTCCGCCCCTGGCCTTTTCGCGAAGTACGGCCTGACGAACAAGATATTCGTTCCATGGGCCTACCGTCGTAACAACGGGATGCTTTCTGAAAGGTGATGTGGAGATCAGCGATATGTCCCGTATTCCACCCAGCGCCATCTGAAGCGTTCTTGGTATCGGCGTGGCCGAAAGCGTAAGTATGTCTACGGATGGGTCGATATTTTTGAAATGATCCTTGTGCAGAACGCCGAACCTGTGCTCCTCATCGATAATCACCAGGCCAATATCCCTGAAACCCATATCCTTTTGCAGGAGGCGATGTGTACCTACGACAATATCGACATCGCCTGACGCTATGGATTCCCGGATTTCGTTCTGTCTGGAGGGAGGGGTAAAACGGGAAAGCACCTCCACTTTCAGCGGCAACCCAGCTGTTCTGGATAGAAATGTAGAATAATGCTGTTGCGCCAAAAGCGTCGTTGGAACAAGAAATACCGCCTGTTTCCCGGATTCCGCAGCCTTGACCGCAGCCCTGAGAGCAACCTCGGTTTTCCCGAAACCCACGTCGCCCACCAGAAGCCTGTCCATGGGCGTCGGCCTTTCCATGTCCCTTTTTACCGAACCTATCGCCGCAACCTGGTCCCTGGTCTCGGCGAAAGGGAAACCGGCCTCGAAAGCCGCGAGCAACTCTCCATCGGCGGCAAAGGCAAAGCCGGGCGCCGTCTCGCGTTTTGCGTAAAGCTCCATCAGGTGTAAAGCGGCTTCCCTGGCCTTTTTTCTGGCCTTTTTGGCTGCCTGCTTCCACGATCTTCCCTTCATTGCGTCCAGTTGGGGTATTTCCCCGGGCTGAGAAGCATAGGGGGTGATCCGGTCAAGCTGGGTAACAGGCAGATACAGGCGCCTTTCATCATTGAACTCAAGAACCAGGCAATCCCTGTCGACGCCTCCGGACGTAACGCATTCAATGCCCAGGTTCCGCGCTATACCGTAATCATCGTGTACCACATAGTCATAATCCCCGATACTGATGTCCCAATCGGGCAGAGGGGATGCTTCGCAAATCGAATCCTCCCGGAAGGACCCCGTTCCGAGAACGTCTTCTTCCGAAAGAAGAACGCGTGCTGCGTTTCTGTCCAGGAAACCCCCTCCCGGAAAACCCTTCCAGCGAGGTACCCTCTGTTCCTTCGACCACGCATCCAGCAGAGGAGACGCTCCGAAAAGTTCGACATCCAGCCCTTCCGAGACCCACCCCTTTACCGAGGCGTTTAAAGCCGCAAGGTTTCCTCTGAAAGAGGGCAGCTCCATGACACGGCTCCTCAGGCTCCATGGTCTGACCTGGCGTTCGATCTCAACTTTTCGTCCCGCGGACAGAAGTGTTCGCACCTCGTCCCATCTCAGAAGCTCGGGAAGCCCTGGCTTTTTTGAAAGACTTTCCCACAGCCATGCAAAGGAATCGGCTCCCGCCGACGTTTCGGCCGGTTCGCAGCACACCACGGAAACATTGTTATCCAGAAACATTTCCAGGCCCTTCTGTGGGGCGCCCTT
>CAZBLL010000021.1:0-12545 GCA_964492625.1 uncultured Synergistaceae bacterium | reverse complement strand
ATGTCCGACGCGCTTTATTTCGAACCACTGACGGTGGAGGACACGCTGCCCGTTATAGCCAGGGAACAAGCCGTGGGCGTATTTTCTTCGTTCGGCGGACAGACATCGCTGAAGCTGGGACAGGATCTGGAGCGCCGGGGAGTACGACTGCTCGGGACCCCTTCCTCTTCGGTCAACATGGCGGAAGACAGGGGCGGGTTCGCGGACCTTCTGGATGAACTGGGGGTAGCCCAGCCTCCCGGCGGCGCCGTCACCGATGTGGACTCAGGAATGGCGCTTGCCCAAAAGACGGGTTACCCTCTTATGGTGCGGCCCAGTTTTGTCATAGGAGGTCTCGCCATGCAGGTGGTGACGGAGTCGTCGGAACTGCGGCAGGTTCTTGAAACGGCCCTGAAGGCCGAACCGGGACAATCGGTTCTTATCGACCGGTTTCTTCCGGGCCAGGAATTCGAAGTCGACGCCCTGTGCGATGGTGATGATGTTCTTATCCCCGGCATATTCGAGCACCTGGATCCCGCAGGTGTGCATTCGGGCGATTCGGTGGCGCTTTTCCCGGAAATTTCAATGGGCGTGGATCTGAGGGAGCAACTGGTCCAGACAACCGCCGGCATAGCCACAGCCCTTAAAGTGAAGGGTCTGCTCAATATACAGTTCGTGCTAAGCGGAGAAAAACTCTATGTCATAGAGGCCAATCCCAGGGCAAGCAGAACGGTGCCCATCGTTAGCAAACTGACGGGTATCCCCATGGTGGAACTTGCTGTAAGGATAGCGCTTGGAGAAAGTCTGGGGTCCCTTGGCAGGGGCAGGGGGCTTGTCGAGCATCGAGGTCCGTTCGGCGTCAAGGCGCCTGTGTTTTCGACTGGCAAGCTTCCCGGAGTGGATTCCCTGCCGGGGCCCCGGATGCAGTCGACCGGCGAAGCGCTGGGTATCGGCGACAGCATAGCTGAGGCGCTTGTGGAAAGTTTCCGCGGCGCAGGGTGGAATATTCCCCGGCGTGGAACAATGCTCATCTCCGTAGCCGATAGCGCAAAACCATCAGCCGCGCCGCTGGCGGCCATGTACAGCGCAACAGGGTGGAAGATAGAGGCTACCGAGGGCACCGCCGCCTATCTCGCAAAATGGGGCGTGAAAGCATCATTGCGGGGCAGAGAGGACGAACTCCTGAACGCGGTTGGCGACGGCGCATGGGACCTTGTGGTCAACGTCGCTTCGGGCAGCCCCGGCGCTCTTCGGTTCGGATATCGTATGAGACGGGCCGCTATGGAGGCTGATATCCCCTGTATACACAATCTCCAGGTTGCCGCCGCCCTTGGCATGGCTCTGGCGGGAGGCGCCGCATCTTCACCTGTCAAGAGCGGAAACGTATAATAGACACCTGATTACGAAAGAAACGGGAAACGTGAGAGGTGAGTATCGTGCGAAAACAGACCTGGGGTATAACCCTTGCGGCGATAGTGTTGTTTGTGTCGTCCGCTTCAGGGACGGCTTCCGATACAGGAGGCGACGGGGTGATCAGGATCGGGACAGAGCCTACCTTTCCGCCCTACGAATTTCGGCTGGAAGACGGTACGATCGCGGGGTACGACATCGATCTTGTTCGAATGGCGGCCGAAAAAACGGGTTTAAGGATAAAGATCGTTTCGATGGCCTTCGACGCCCTTATCCCATCGCTTACAGAAGGCAGAATAGACCTTATAGCGGCTGCCATGGAGATTACCCCCGAAAGGGTCAAAAGAGTGGCTTTTACTGACACGTACAGATCATCGGGTGATGCTTTCGTGACCAGAACCGGAGAGAACTGGGCCAGGTATCCTGACGACCTTGGTGGTCGCACGGCGGCCGTGCAGATGGGGACGGTGCAGGACCGTTTTGTAACGGCTATGGATCAGGTGATCGTCAGGCGTTTCGAAAAGACCGACCAGGCTCTCTCCGACCTGCTGGAGGGGACATCGGACGTTGTTGTTATGGACACAGAAGTGGCCCGCTCCTATCTGCATAAAGACCAAAGGTTCAGGGATACACTCAAAATTGCCTTTGCTGTTGAAACCGAAAGGTCTGGTATCGCCTTTGCCGTGCGAAAAAACGACACATGGCTTCTTGATTCGATGAACAGGGCTCTGGATATCCTCAGGGAAGAGGGAGCCCTCAGCAGACTGGAGGAACGCTGGTTCGCCTACTGAGGGTTTTCCCCGTGAATAAAGAAAGAAGCCAGCGATTCCAGATCAACGTCGCTCCATTGTGTTTCCATGGTAAGCGTAGTGTCTCCGTCGATGCAGACGACAAGGCTTGTTCCCAGCGCGGGGTGTTCTTCCCTTACGGCGGGAAACCCGCAGACGGTAGTAGTGGAAAAAGTCGCTCCGCAACCTATGGGACCGTCTTTTGATTGCCTGATGTCTCCGGATACTCCCCACCAGGAGCTTCCCGGCCCGTCCATAAGTATGATCTCCATAGCGTGCCCGTCACTGTTTCTTCTATAGGTGCGCTCTATCCATATTCCTTTGACGCCCTTGGCGGAAAGCAGTTCCGTTTCCCATGGGGGGGCAGCCGCCCATCCGGGGATCTCCACGGCAATGTCGCATGTCTCCGCCGCCGTGGACCGGGCGGCGGGGCAAAGCAGAAAACAGACAAACAGGGTTATCATCACGAAACGTAGAGCGTAATCTCTTGCGGCGCAGGGTTTCAAATCGATCAGCTCCTTTGGGCCTTTTTTCTTTGGCCACCGCAGGAAATGGTATCATCTTCTGGGTGGATTTTTCGGCCTTGACGAAAGTTCGAGGAGGATATGCGGTGTATGGTTTTTCATTAAAAGTCTACGGGTGCCAGATGAACGTGTATGACGGCGACCGAATACGTACGGCTCTCGAATCAAAAGGCTGGAGGGAAACGCCGGAGGATGATTCCGACGTAGTGATATTCGTCACCTGCAGTATACGGGACAAGGCGGAACACAAGGTGTGGAGCGAGCTCGGCCGTTTCGGAAAAAAGGATTCACCGGTCGTTGCAGTCGTGGGATGCATGGCGCAGAGGGTAGGAGAAAAACTGCAGTCCCGCTTTCCCTTTGTAAGGCTTGTGGCGGGCCCGAGGAACCTGGGCCGATTGCCGGAGCATCTTGAAAAAGTCCTTTCGGATGGTTCGTCCTGTTCTCTTCTGGATTCCGATCCCAGGGAACTCAACGATCTCGACGTGGCGCCAATGAGTCGCGAGAACCCCTGGAAGGCCTATATCACCATAGCCCACGGATGCGATAATTTCTGTTCCTACTGTATTGTTCCCTACGTGAGGGGAAGGTTTCAGTCGAGGCGACGGGAGGATATCTTTGCGGAGATGGAATCTCTGGCCGCAGCAGGAGTAAGAGAGATCACTCTCATCGGTCAGAACGTCAACACCTATGGTCGCGACAACGACGACGGCTATTATTTCTCTCACCTGCTGACGGACGCCGCCGCAATTCGGGGCGTTGACCTAATACGTTTCGCCACGTCGCACCCCAGGGATTTTACACCCGATGTAGTAGAGGCGATGGAGAAAAACCCCTCTGTATGCCCGGGAATCAATCTTCCCATACAGTCGGGGAGCGACAGGATACTCAAACTGATGAAGAGGGGCTATTCCTTCAGCGAATACGCCGAAAAAGTGGAAATGATACGCAACGCTTTGCCGCATGCGGGGATAACCAGTGATCTCATAGCCGGATATCCCGGCGAGCCCGAGGAAGACTCTAATGACTCGATGGATGGGCCTAAACTCTTCAGGTTCGACCTTGTCCACACCGCTGCTTTTTCACCGCGCGAGGGCACTCCGGCGGCGGCCTCCGATGAACAACTGCCCAGGAAAACCATAATGGAGCGGCTGAACCGGCTGAACCGGCTGCAGTCTGAGATATCCCTGGAAAAAAACAGGACGCTGGAAGGCTGCGAGTTCGACATACTTCTGGATGGGAAGGCCCCCAAAGGTGAAGGAATGATACAGGGACGCACCCCGTCCGACAAGGTGGTCCTTGTCGAGGGTGAGAAATCGATGCTGGGGCGGTTCGCCAGGATTAAAGTGACACGGTCGGAGCACTGGTGCCTTCACGGAACAATCCTGAAACTGAAAGAACCGGCGTCAGGGGCGGCCTCATGAAACTGAAGGAACAGGGCAGAGGGCTGCTTTTTCTTGGTGGAGGTCTCGTGTGCTTTGTGCTCGCCGCCCTCCTGGTGGCCGGTTTCGCCGGGAAATGGATAATCGGGGGTTCGGGAGTCGTTGCCGGACCCGCTCCGGAAGCCCTTGAAAAGAACGAGGAAACCGTCGTTCCCATGACGCCTCCCGGCAACGGGGATACTCAGGACCCGATTGAATGGGTAGTCTACATAACCGGAGCGGTTATGCGGCCCGGAGTGTATCGCATAGACGAGGGGTCGCGTGTCTACAGTCTGGTCGGGAGGGCGGGCGGCCTAACTGATGAGGCCGACGCGGAGGCTTTCAACATGGCGGCCCCTTTGAGTGACGGCGTGCATGTCCACGTGCCCCGAAAGGGAGCATCGCCTGCTCCCAAAGAGGCGTTGTCTGCTGCAATGATCCAGACGCCGGTCTCCGGAAAAATCGATATCAACAGGGCCGATGAGAGACAGTTGCAGGACCTCCCGGGCGTAGGGCCAAAAACGGCGGCGGCCATACTGGAATACAGATCGAAACAGGGCCCATTCAGGAGCCCGGAAGACCTCCTTTGCGTCAGCGGCATAGGACCCGCAAAACTGGAAGGCCTCAGGGATTGCATAGTGATACGGTAACCCCGCTGGGCCGAGCTCCTTTCGTCCCGGTCCTTCTGGCCTGGTCGGCGGCCCTGTACCTGTATGGAAATGGTTTTCCCGTATCTGCGGCGGTGGCGGTATCCTTAATATTGCTGATTCTTGTTATATGTCTGGCCGCATCAATAAAGCGGCCGCCAGGGTTCTGGACCGTGGTTTTTCTGCTTGTGGCTGTTTCGGCGTCAGGCGGATCATTCCTTTTGTATCGCCTTGATCCAACCCCATCGCGGTCACTGAGCCATGGAACAATCTCGTTGCAGGGCGTTGTTACTGGTGAGAGGGCATGGGGCGGCAGAAGGTCGGTAACCATCTCGACCGGGGGGTGTGATTTCTTCGCCGAAGTCTGGCCTCGTATCTCTTTGCGCGAGGGAGACAGGATAACGGTGCATGGAACAATACGCCCGCTGACCCCGGAACTATCTGCGGACGAATTCGATGTTGACGCTTACTGGGGCGCCCGGGGGATGGACGGAGAGATAGAAAATCCTTCGGTGAGTTTGACAAAAGACAGTGAGCCGGGCATATACAGATGGCGCACCCTGTTGCGTATCCGCATGATCAGAACATTGCCGCCCCTCCTGCGCGGTCATCTCGAGGCCGCCTGGCTGGGTGTACGTGATCCCCTTGTGGCCGATCTGCACAGGAAATGGGGAACATCGCATCTTCTGGCTGTTTCCGGTTTTCACGTGGGGATAGTGGTTGCGCTCGTGTTTCTGCTTGCGGGCAAATGGAAATACAGGCGACCTTTCGCTTCGGCGGCCCTCTGGTTCTACGTTCTTCTGGCGGGAGCGGCCGCAAGCGCGCTGAGGGCCGCCCTTATGATACAGTCGGCGTTTCTTGGAGCCTGGCTGGGCAGGCCCGCTTCACCGCTGAACGGGGTCGCCATAGCCGCAGGTGCTCTTCTGCTGTGGAACCCTTTGTGGTTCTGGGATCTTGGGTGGAGACTTTCGGTCACGGCGGCGCTTTTGCTCTCGGCTCTCTCTCAGGAACGGTCCGCACTGGTATGGGTCATAGCCTCACCTCTCGTGTGGCTTGCGACAGCTCCGTTGATAGCGGGCTCATTCGGATCAACGCCGATGGCGGGTTTGCTGGTGAACCCCCTGGCTCTGCCTGTTTTCGGCATACTGCTTCCGGCAGCCTCCGTCCTGGCGGTTCCGGCCCTTATCGGGGCGCCGGGAGGCGCGGGCCTCGCTCAAGTCGCCGAGATGATGCTTGGAGGATGGGCTAATCTGGCCGACATGATAGCCCTTGCAGCGCCCTGGTCTGCGGGAGACCCGCCCTTTTTGCACTACGCTGCGGCTGGCCTTACAATTGCGGTCGTTTTCAGGGGCGCCGGGTTCGGGTCGCTTCGGTCTCTTGCGGTGATGGTATGCACCGTCGTTCTTGCCTGCCTCGCGGCAAACTGAAAATGTCTAGCCTATATGGAGGTGACCGCCGTGCTGCTGGTGGTTGATATTGGAAACACCAATACAGTTTTGGGGATATTCGACGGAGACCGCCTGCTTCATCACTGGAGGCTTATGTCGGGAAGGCGTACGTCCGATGAACTGGGGATATATCTCCTGGGCCTTTTTGGCCTTACCGGTGTAGATACATCCGAAATAACCGGGGCGGCTGTTTCGAGCGTTGTGCCGCCTCTCAATGCACCCTGGCGGGAAGGCCTCCGTCGCTATCTGGGGGTCGAGTGCCTCATGATACACAGCGGGCTGGACATGGGTATTTCCGTTGACTACGTATCTCCGTCGGAGGTAGGGGCGGACCGGCTTGTAAACGCCGTGGCCGGTGTGCACAAATACGGAGCACCTCTCATCATTGTCGATTTTGGAACGGCCATAACCCTTGACGCAATTTCCCGCGAAAGGAAGTACCTGGGGGGCGCCATTGCGCCCGGCCTTAGTGTAAGCATGGAGGCTCTCTACGGCAAAACGGCCAAATTGCCCAAGGTCTCCTTTGATGCGCCGGATAAGGTTGTGGGGCGCAACACTATGGAATCGATCCAGTCGGGTCTCATGCACGGTTTCGCCGGTCTTGTCGACAGCCTGGCTAAAAAGATACGCCTGGAAACCGGCGAGGGTACGGCAGTCATAGCAACCGGAGGGCAGGCCGAAGCCATAGCGACTCTGTCCGAGACCATAGAACACGTTGAACCATGGCTGACTCTCGAGGGATTGCGGCTTCTTTACGGCAGAAACGCCGACGGCGGGGCCGGCGGAAGCAATTAACAGGGTCACCCCGATGTTTGTCGGAGGTGTTGATGTTGAAAACAGGGTCTGGCTGGCGCCGCTTGCGGGAATTACCGTTTCCGGTGTGCGCCTGTTTTTCCGTTCCCTGGGAGCGGGTCTGACGCATACAGAGATGATAAGTTGCGCCGGTCTACTGCACGGCAGCCGTAAAACAGTGAGAATGCTTTCGTTCAGGCCGCAGGAGAGGCCGCTGGTGCTTCAGCTTTTCGCCGGCGACGCCGACACGCTGATCAGGGGGGCGGAGAAGGCCCTTGAGGGCGACTCTTTCGACGCGCTTGGCGTAAACATGGCGTGTCCAATGCCCAAGGTGCTGAAAAAAGGCGCCGGGGCCAGGCTTCTGGAGTCGCCGGAAACGGCCCGGGAAATGGTTGAGAGCCTCGGCAAACTGGGGTTGCCGGTATGGGTCAAGACAAGAAAAATGCCCCCCGGCGCGGCCCATGACACCGTAGAATTTACCCACCTGCTGCTGGAAGCGGGCGCCTCCAGCGTGGCCGTTCACGGAAGGACCCCGGGACAGCGATACGGAGGGGTCGCCGACAGGGAAGTGGTAAAGCGCGTCGCCGGCGGCTTCCCGGGTTTTGTGGCCGCCAGCGGCGATGTTTTTTCGGCCGAAGACGCGGCGGATTATCTCGCGGCGGGATGCTCCGCGGTGCTGGCCGCCCGGGGCGCGGTGCATGATCCGTTCATGATCCCCCGGGCGCTTGAGCGGTGTGGCTTTAGTGTTCCTTCCGGCGCGGCGGGGTGTTCCAGGGCATGGAAACTGGGTCGTCTTATAGATATGGGGGATGATATAGCGGACTTCGACGATCCCGGGATCGCCGTTGTCTTGCTCAAGCGCTTTGTCTCGGGTATTTTTAAAGGGTTGCGCGGGGCCTCGGAATTTCGGCGAACCACCGCCCTGTCCCGTGATTGGCCCGAGCTCCGAAAACAGTTGCAAGAGTGGCAAGATTACGCCGAAAGGGGCGAACAGATGTGACGCAGCAGAATCAGTCTCAGGAAAGCCTGCCCGAAGGAGAAATACTCAGGCAGAGGATGGAGAAACTGAAAAGACTTCGCGAAGAAGAAGGATACGATCCCTTCGTCAACGAAAAATGGGACCGCAAGCACACGCTGGCTTTCGTAAAGCAAAACTACGAATCGCTTGAGGCAGACCAGAGGGCCGAAGATGTCGAAATATCTACCGCAGGCCGCCTCATGACACTTAGAAAGCACGGAAAGGCCTCTTTCGCCGACCTTGCCGACGAAACGGAAACGCTGCAGCTTTACTTCCAGACCGACGCAATGGGTCCGGACCAGTACGCCTTTTTCAAGAGATGGTGTGACACCGGAGATATAGTAGGCATTGTAGGAAACCCTTTCCGCACACGCAGGGGTGAACTGTCCATTCTGGTAACCCGGTGTGTTCTGCTGAGCAAGGCTCTGAGACCCCTTCCCGAAAAGTGGCATGGGCTCAAAGACACCGAGACAAGGTACCGGCAGCGCTATGTGGACCTTATAGCCAATCCTGATGTCCGCGAAACCTTCAGAAAAAGGGCCAGGATCATCAGCGCTATCAGAAAGGTGCTGGAGGACCAAGGCTCAATAGAAGTTGAGACGCCCATGCTGGCCAGCATAGCCGGAGGCGCCAACGCCCGGCCATTCGTTACCTATCATAACGCGCAGGGTCTGAACCTTTACATGCGCATAGCAACCGAGCTTTACCTCAAGAGGCTTGTGGTCGGCATGATGGGCCGCGTATACGAGATAGGCAAGAATTTCCGAAACGAAGGCATGGACGTAATGCACAACCCCGAGTACACGTCCATGGAGGTCTACTGGGCTTACGCTAATTACGAGGACATACTGGAACTCACCCAGGAACTCATAGTCGCTTCGGCCGACGCCGTCGGCGAACGGGAAGTAATCTACCAGGGGGTCCCGATCAGTTTTGAGCCCCCGTTCCGAAGGGCCACAATGGTTGAATTGGTAAGGGAAGCCTGCGGTTTCGATATTTTTTCCGTGGACGACGCCCAGGCCAGGTCCTTCGCCGAAAAAAAGGGATTGGAGATGGACGGTCACGAAAGCAAATATCTCGTGCTTACGGAACTCTTTGAGGCGTTCGTCGAAGAGACCCTTGTTCAGCCCACCTTCGTACTGGGGCATCCAACGGAGATATCGCCTCTTTCCAAAAAGAACCCCGATGACCCCAATTTCACAAACAGATTCGAGCTTTTCGTATACGGATCGGAAGTGGCCAACGCCTTCAGTGAACTCAACGATCCGCTCGATCAGAGAGAGCGCTTCGAGGACCAGGCCCGCAAGAAGGAACTGGGCGACGACGAGGCTCATGCTTTCGACGAAGACTATATCAACGCGCTGGAATACGGCCTTCCGCCAACGGGTGGACTGGGCGTGGGGATAGACCGCCTTACGATGTTTCTTACCGATTCACGCTCGATACGCGACGTTATACTGTTCCCGACTATGAAACCCAGATCCTGAAGAGGGCGCGGGGGGGGGCAGGCCGTGGTGTCCGGTACAATCGCAGAAAGAGCAAAATGGCTGCGCAGTGAGATAGACAGGCACAACTGTCTGTATTATGTAATGGATGCTCCCGAAATTTCCGACGTCCGGTACGATGAGCTCATGAGCGAACTCCTGGATATCGAAAAAAGCCATCCCGAGCTGGCGGAGGCCGATTCCCCCACAAAAAGAGTGGGCGGGCCGCCCCGGGACGAGTTCTCCAGGGTTGTTCACAGGGTTCCCATGCTCAGCCTGGATAACGCCTTCAGAGCTGAGGATCTGCGAGCCTTCTGCAGGCGGACACTCGGCGAATGGGAAGCCGGGGAACTTTGCTGCGAGCTCAAGATAGACGGCCTGGCCGTTACGTTAACCTATGAAGACGGTATCTTCAGAAACGGAGCCACCAGAGGAGACGGGAACGAGGGAGAAGACGTAACCGCAAACCTCCTTACGGTCCATCCACTTCCCCTGCGCCTCCAGGGGGAACACAGCGGGTTTCTCGAGGTTCGGGGAGAGGTCTTCATGACGAGGAATGCATTCGCCGCCCTCAACGAACAGAGAGAAGAAGAAGGTCAGCCCCTTTTCGCAAATCCCAGGAACGCTGCGGCGGGAAGCCTGCGGCAGCTTGACCCCGGGGTAACCAAACGCAGGAACCTGGATATTTTCATCTACCAGGCGGCTGATCCCGAGGCCATGGGTGCGGAGAGCCATTACGAAATGCTCCATATGCTCAAGCTCTGGGGTTTCCCTGTTCAGGGGAATGAGAAACTGTGTTCTTCGATCGAGCAGGTCGAAAAGTACATTGCAACATGGAACGAAAAACGCCATACACTGCCGTACGCTACGGACGGCGTGGTGGTGAAGATAGACGAACTGGCTCTCCGGAAAAAGCTGGGTTCAACAACCAGGGCTCCCAGGTGGGCCATAGCGTGGAAATATCCCCCGGAAGAGAAGCAGACCACTGTATCAGATATCCTGGTTTCCGTGGGCAGAACGGGCGCCCTGACGCCCATAGCCGTCCTTGAGCCCGTCCGTATATCAGGCAGCGTAGTAAAACGGGCGTCTCTACATAACGCCGACGAGATAAAACGCAAGGATGTACGGGTGAAAGATACAGTGCTGGTGCGCAAGGCCGGTGAGATAATCCCCGAAATAGTGAAGGTGGTGTCCCGGGATGATGCGGCCGGGTCACGGCCTTTTACAATGCCGGCCACCTGCCCCGTTTGCGGGTCGGCCGTCGTCAGGCTGCCGGGTGAGGCCGCTCACAGATGCCCCAACCGATCCTGTCCCGCACAATTACGGGAGGGATTGCTTCATTTCGCCTCGCGATCGGGGATGGACATACAGGGGTTGGGAGAAAAGGTGGTCGAGGCCCTGCTTGAGACCGGAATGGTTTCCGGCCTGGCGGATCTGTATTCACTGACTCCCGACACGATAGAAGATATACGGCTTGCCGGAGAAAAGAACGAAAGAAAACTGGGCCGCAAAACGGCAGAATCAATAGTGAGGTCAATAGAGGCGTCTAAAAACCGGCCTCTGTCCAATCTGCTGGCCGCGCTCGGTATCCGTTTCGCAGGAGCGCGGGTGGCGGGTACCCTGGCGGATGGTTTCGGGGGTATCGACGCTCTTTCGGGCGCAAACGCGGAAACACTGGCGGCTATAGAGGGAATAGGACCTGTTATCGCGGCTTCGGTCGTCACCTTTTTTGCCGATGAGACCAATCGCGAGACCATCGAGAAGCTTCGCTCCGCCGGAGTTCAACTTTCAGAAAAAAAAACCCGCAACGGGAAAAATGGACCCTGGAGCGGAGTTTCCATCGTTTTTACGGGAGAACTTGAGCGGGCCACGCGCAAGGAGGAGGAAACGGTCGCGAGGCTCCTTGGGGCGCTTACGCCATCGTCCGTGAGCTCTAAGACCGGATGGCTTGTCTGCGGAGCGTCGCCCGGAAGCAAACTGCAAAAGGCCCGTTCGATGGGCGTCGAAATTCTTGATGAAGCAACGTTCTGGTCGATGGCGCGGCAAGACGGGAACCGGGGTGACCAGACATCAGAGGTGTAGCAATGGCTGTTTCAGAAGATGAAGTCAGGCGAATAGCCCTGCTGGCAAGGCTTGAAGTTGATCAGGCCGAGGTCGAAGGACTGCAGAAGCATTTCAACGATATCCTCGCTCATTTTCATGACCTGCGCAACGTGGACCTTGGCGGGCTTGAACCTGGAGAAGGAGAGCGAAAGACGATATGCCCGCTCAGAGAAGACAATGTCGAGCACTGGGGTGATCGTGAAGGTGCTTTGGAGGAAGCGCGTTCCAGGGAGGGCGACTTTTTCAGAACGCCCAGAATCATAGGTGGAGAACCTCATGAAGTTTCATGAAATGACGGCCCGCGAAACGGCGGAGGGCATAAAGAAAGGCGATTTTTCCGCCTTGGAGGCTGTGAAAGCTTCCATTGATCGCATGAAACGGATGGAGCCCGTACTTAACGCGGTGGTGACCTCGCTTGAGGAAAACGCTCTCGCAAGTGCGGCGGAAACGGATTCAAAACGCACCAGGGGCGAGGAACTGGGCCCGCTGGCGGGTGTCCCTGTGATCGTAAAAGACAACATGTGCACCAGAAACATCCGAACTACATGCGGCAGCCGGATGCTCGAAGAATGGAAACCCCCGTACAGCGCAACCGTTGTAGATCTGCTGGAAGCGTCCGGGGCGATTCTAATTGGCAAGTCCAATATGGACGAGTTCGCCATGGGCAGTTCCACGGAGCACTCGGCGTTCGGCCCCACATCCAATCCATGGGACACGGATCGCGTACCGGGGGGCAGTTCCGGAGGCAGCGCGGCGGCAGTTGCGGCCGGCTATGTTCCGCTGGCTCTGGGAAGCGACACCGGGGGTTCCATAAGGCAACCGGCCGCGTTCTGCGGTGTGTACGGCCTTAAGCCGACCTACGGTCTGGTGTGCCGCCGGGGATTGGTGGCCTATGCTTCTTCGCTGGACCAGATCGGTCCCCTCGCCACGAGCG